>CALDPW010000184.1 GCA_937911885.1 uncultured Clostridia bacterium
GGAACATGTTATTAAAAGAAAAGGTAAAGCTATTAATTTAGTTGATGTTTTAACCAAACTCATTGACGGTAGTATTGCATCTGATGGGTCTAAAACTAAAGGATGGAAAGACAAATATGACGAACATGAAGGTTTTGACATTTCTTCAGAAATAGCATCTGTGAGGGCACAATTTATTTCTGAAACAGAACCGACGGAACTTGCTCTTTCGTATATGAACTATGCACAAAAAAGATATCAGGGACTTCATGACGATTTCAAAAAAACAGGTAAAACAGTAGAAATTGTTCCAGAGTCTAGACTTTTTTGTAAATTGAAAAATCCTGTTGTTATAGATAGCACTTTAAAAAATTATATACAATCTAAACTGGATGTTATAGTTCTTGTAGACGGGGTTCCAAACATTGTTGATTTAAAAGTGTCGTTGTCAGGATTTGCAAATGATGATTCAAATGCTAAGTCACGAAAAATATTTTATACAATGGCGGCATACCAACTAATGTCTCAAAAATCGGGATTGCCTACAGGAGGGGGCTCTTTTATTGAAGATATTATGATCGGAGAAGATGGAACATTAAAATCTGAAGGTAGACTTGTGGACATTACTGGAAACGTAAATAGAGAATTAAATAAGAATGTTCTCAAGGAAATGGTTGAATTAATCGAAACATCTAATACAACAATAGATGTTGAGGAGCTTGATAAACAACTTTCAAAACTTGTAGACATATCTAATACAAAAGCTAGAAAACAAGCTAGTGTAGAAAAAATTGCAGAAAAATTACTAGATGTAAAGCTTTTAGAAACAAAGCAATTACTTGACTTTACATACAATTTGTGATAAAATGATTCATAAGGGATGACGATATGGGCTGCATAATTGAAGTTTTTATGCCAGGCTTTGGTGTTTTTGGCTTAACTGGTGGAGTAGTTAGTGTTGGATCAATTATTGCTCGAATGGTTATGGGTGCATCGGTAATTCAGTTGTTAATTATGATAATGCTTGTTGCAACAATTATTATTTTATCATTATTAATAATGTTGATTTCAGCTCGTTTTGGTTTTATTAAATACAGTCCGCTAGTGGAAACAAAAACAAGCGTTCCTACTAATTTTGGCAAAGATAATAAGGCTTATGTAAAAATGTTAGGAAAAACAATTTTTGCTGAAACTGATTTTAAGCCAACTGGCAAGTTTTATTATAATGGCTCGCAATTTGAAGCAACAACTTATGGAGAGTTTGTTGCAAAAGGTGATAAAATACAAATTGTTGAAGTTAAGGCAGATAAAATATTTATTAAAAAAGTTTAACATTTACTCGGTAGAATAAAAAATGGAAATAAATTAAAAAAAACAAGAGGGAAATGTTATGTTAAGTTTATTAGCAAGTGGAAGCACAGCTTTATATGTTTGGTTGATTGTTTTGGCTGTTTTTATTGTTGTTATTGCACTATTTGTTGGCATTGTTCCAATAAGTGTTTGGATTAGAGCAATGGTTTCGGGTGCACATATTTCAGCTTTACGATTAGTGGGAATGAAACTTAGACATATTGAAGTTGGAATGTTGGTTGATTGTTTTATTAATGCTAAAAAAGCAGGTGTTAATTTAACTATTGACGATTTAGAAACTCATTATATGGCTGGTGGAAATGTTGAAAGAGTTGTAGATGCATTAATTGCTGCTCATGGTGCAAAAATTGATTTATCGGTGCAAACAGCAAAAGCAATTGATTTAGCAAATCGTGATATATTAGCAGCTGTTAAACAAAGTGTAAATCCAGTTGTTATAACCACACCAGAAATTTCAGCTGTTGCTAAGGATGGTATTGAGCTAAAAGTTAGAGCAAGAGTAACTGTGCAAAGCAATATTAACAAATTGATTGGTGGTGCTGGTGAAGATACAATTATTGCTCGTGTTGGTGAAGGTATTGTAACAACAGTAGGTTCAGCAAAAACTCATGAGCAAGTGTTGGAAAATCCTGATTTAATTAGTAAAACTGTGTTGGATAAAGGTTTGGATTCTGGAACAGCTTTTACAATTTTAAGTATTGATATTGCCGATATTGACGTTGGTAGAAATATTGGCGCAAAATTGCAAGCAGAACGTGCTGAGGCTGATATGCAAATAGCACAAGCAAAGGCAGAAGAACGCAGAGCAATGGCAATTGCTGCCGAACAGGAAATGC
>CALDPW010000185.1 GCA_937911885.1 uncultured Clostridia bacterium
TTATTTTTTGATTAGAGTCAGTTATACAATTAGATGGCCCTGTTTTTAGTTCATAAGAACAAATAGTAAAATCTTGACGCATAGCATTAATAGTTCTTTTTATATCATAAAACAAACTTGTTAAAATGTTAAATATTTCGATTAGAACTTTTTTTAGAAGAAAAAGTGTTGCTTTAAAAAATTTGGCTAAAAATTTGGTATTGTTAGGTTATAGTGCCGAAAAGTTGAATGAATATTTAAATAGTGAACATTGGTTGTTAAATACCTATAAGCAACATTACTATAATCAAGTTAATCATCAAAAAATTGATAACAACTTATTTAATTATAAGCTGTTAAAAAATGTTATGTTCGAAATTAATAATCCGTTTAAAGAAAATTACAAAAACTATAGATTTTCATCGTAAAAATTTGTGGAAGTATTTTGTTTGTTTTTGTGTGTATGTGTGTTTACTTCGTGCCTTTTTGGAAAATAAAGTAAAAATAAAATTATTAATACTGGCATTAGTGTAACGCAAATTATAAATACACAAACGGGATTTGATAATGGAGTTAATTTTGAATAGTCGTAACCATTAAAAACGCTAATTTGTTCGGTATTTAGTGCAATATTATTTATTGAATTTGTATATCCCGAATAAATATATCCAATATTTCCATTAAACTCAGTTAAATACCAAATAGTTCCATTAAAATCAATTGCTTCTTCGCCAATTATTTTGCCAATATATTTCAAGTTTTTAGTCCCGCTTGGTATTTGGCAAATTATGTTGTTAACCACATCTTTAATTACTGGTGTGCTACGCATGTAACACGCAGAATTATTAATGTTAAATGTAACATTTTGTGGATAAGGCATTAATGGAATATTGCTTACTAATGTTAAATTTTCTTTTTTAACATATCCAATTATTCCACAGTATTCAACCTTATAATATTCATTATTATAATTGCTTAAAATCTTAACAAAATATGTGTTTTCAGCTAAGCACCACTTATTTGAAACACTTTCATCAAACTCAGCACTTTTATAAATATAAGTGTTTGAGTTTTTTATTTGAGCATATTGTGGAGATTTTGCATTAACAGTTATATTTGTGGTGGTTATTAACAATATAACGCTTAATAAAATAAATAATTTTTTAATCATATTATTAGTTTACACTAAAACAAATAAATTAAAAAAAATAATAAAAATCGGATTTTAGTTAAAAATGCAGAAATTAAAAGAAAGAAAACAAAAATTGGAATTATTAAAACAATTTAATAGCGTTTGTGCAGAAATTAAAAGACGCAAAGCAAACAATAAATTAGCTTTTTATAATACGGGAAAAAAGATACATAAAAAGCAACTTAATTTTCATAAATGTTGCAAGCGTAACAGATGGGTTTTTGGTGGAAATCGAAGTGGCAAAACAGAGTGTGGAGCTGTTGAAACGGTTTGGCTTGCTAGAGGAATTCATCCATACAAACAAAATAAGGATAACATTAGCTGTTGGGTTGTTAGTTTAAGCACACAAGTTCAGCGAGACGTTGCACAAAGTAAAATTTTATATTATTTAAATCCTGATTGGATTAGTGATATTGTTATGATTAGTGGATCTAAAAGTGCAGCTTCAATGGGAGTTATTGATTTTATTGTTGTAAAAAATATTTTTGGTGGAACTAGTAAAATTGGGTTTAAAAGTTGTGATCAGGGGCGAGAAAAGTTTCAGGGAACAAGTTTGGATTTTGTTTGGTTTGATGAGGAGCCTCCATATGATATTTATTTGGAATGCAAAATGAGAGTTTTAGATAAACAGGGGCAAATTTTTGGAACAATGACGCCACTTAAAGGTTTAACGTGGGTATATAATGAAATTTATTTAAATAGCCATAATGATGCGCAAGTTTGGTGTGATTTTATGTCGTGGGAAGACAATCCATTTTTAAATAAGTCCGAAATTGAATCTTTAACTAATTCCTTAAATGCAGATGAATTAAATTCCAGAAAATATGGCAAATTTGGTGCAAATGGTGGAATGGTTTATTGTGAGTTTGATGAAAATATTCATGTAATTGAACCATTTCAAATTCCGTTGGATTGGCAAGATATGTTAAGTATTGATCCTGGGTTAAATAATCCACTTAGTTGTCATTGGTATGCATGTGATTATGATGGAAACATATATGTTGTTGCAGAGCATTATGAAGCTAAAAAGGATATTAATTATCATACACAAAAAATTAAGAGTATTTGTCAAAATTTAGGATGGAAAACTCTAAGTAATGGTAACTATTATGCATTAATTGATAGTGCGGCAAATCAAAAAACTTTAGCATCTTCTAAAAGTGTTGCAGAGTTGTTTTTAGAGCATGGAATAACAGTTAATACTAACGTAAATAAAAATTTGTTTGTAGGTATTCAAAGAGTTAAAAGTTACTTAAAAAATGCACAAGGAAAAACTAAATTATATATTTTTAGCAATTGTGTAAATTTAATTAGGGAAATAAAAGGATATTTTTGGAAGGATGGCGATACACCATATAAACGAGATGATCACTGTTTAGATGAACTTAGATATTACATTATGAATAGACCAGACATTCCTAAACAAATGTTGCAAAAAAGCTTGGTTCAAAAGGATAAAGAACGCTTATTAAAAAAAATTAAAAACGGAAATAGCATGTTATGAAAAATCTAAACGAAAAACTAAATGATGTTTTAATAAAAAAGGCGATAGGATATAGCGTTGAGGAAAGCGTTTGTGAGTATGGAATGTGTGATGATGAGTTGAAATTAATTAAAAAAAAGATTTCTAAAAAATATTATCCACCCGACTTAAATGCAATAAATCTTTTAATATCAAACAAATCAACAAATGAATATATTAATTTTTCGGATGAAGAACTAGAACAAGAAAAAAACAGATTATTAAACTTGTTAAAGGAGGAAAATGATGGAGATTAATCCAACCAACAAAAATATTGCTTGCGAAATTATGTGTTGCAAAAACAAAGCAAATTATGTTGTAAAAAATGATAAATCAATTTTTAACAATCAGTTGTTTATATGCGATAGTTGTTTAAAAGAATTACATAATTTATTTTCAAAGTTTACAACACCTAAAAGCATAAAGAACATTTACAAAAAAGGAGAACAAAGTGGGAAAAAATAATTTAGATAATCAAGATTTGGTAGTTGAAATTATTAACGATTTTAAACAAAGACAGCAAGAACGAAAACAGTTTGAAAGCAAATGGCAACTAAACCTAAACTTTTTTATGGGAAATCAGTATTGTTCCATAAATGGCAATAATGAAGTTGTAGATTTTGAAAAACAATTTTTTTGGCAAGAGCGTGAGGTGTTTAATCATATTGCTCCTATTGTTGAACTTCGCTTATCAAAACTAACAAAAGTTAGGCCAAGTATGACAGTTATTCCATTTTCAGATACTACTAATGATATTAATTGTGCAAAAGTTAGTAAAAACATTTTAAAAGCAACAAGTTACAAATTAAATTTAACTTCAATCATATCAAAAGCAACTGCTTGGAGTGAAATTTGTGGAACTTCGTTTTATAAAGTATTGTGGAATAGCGATGTTGGCGATGTTGTGTTTAAAAACGAAAATGGTGAAACAATTAGAGAGGGCGAGGTTCAAATTGAAGTTGTTAGCCCTTTTGAAATATATCCCGATAGTGCTAGTTACAATGCCTTAGAAGATGTTAAAAGCATTATGCATGTTAAAGCTTTTGATGTTGATGCAATTAAAAACATTTGGGGTGTAGATGTTAAAGGTGAAGATATTGATGTTTATTCGCTTGATACAATAAATAACATTGGTGGTCTTGGATACATTGCTCACACAAACACATCAGCTCGAAAAATTAAACATAATTCAGCACTAGTTATTGAAAAATATGAAAGTCCAACAGTTAAATATCCTTTTGGTAGATTAATTATTGTTGCAGGAGATAAGTTGGTTTATGTTGGTGAATTACCATATATTAATGCAAACAATAACGAAAGAGGTTTTCCTTTTGTTCGTCAATGTTCTATTGTTAATCCTGGCAGTTTTTGGGGTTCAAGTGTTATTGAGCGTTGCATACCAATTCAGCGAAGTTTTAATGCAATAAAAAATAGAAAACATGAGTTTTTAAACAGACTATCAATGGGTGTTTTGGCTGTTGAGGATGGATCGGTTGATACAGATAATTTAGAAGAAGAAGGAATGGCTCCTGGAAAGGTTTTGATTTATCGTCAAGGAAGCTCAATTCCTCGATTATTAAATTCTTCTAATGTTCCTGTTGATTTTGGATATGAGGAAGATAGATTGCAAAATGAATTTTTAACAGTTTCGGGTGTTAGTGATTTGCTTAGATCTTCTAGTATTTCCTCAAATTTAAGTGGAACAGCTTTGCAGCTTTTAATTGAACAAGATGAAGCTAGACTTATTAGCAGTGCCGAACAAATTAGGGAGGCTGTTAAAGAAATTAGCAAACAAATTTTGCGACTATACAAGCAATTTATTACAAATAAAAAAGCATCAAAATTGGTTGCTGATAATGGCAATATTGAAATGTTTTATTGGAATAATTCCGATATTAATTCGGATGATGTGGTGTTTGAAACCGAAAATGAGTTAAACGAAAGTTTGGCTCAAAAACGTACAATGATTTTTGATATTTATAATTCGGGATTGCTTAACGATGAACAAGGAAAAATTTCGAATAGCACCAGACAAAAAATATTGGAGCAACTTGGCTTTGGTGTTTGGGATAACAGTCAAGATGTTAAAGCTTTGCAAGTTAAACGTGCTAACAAAGAAAATTTGAATTTGGTAACTACAAATGTTATTAACAATCCAGTTGAAATTGATGATCACAACATTCACATTAACGAGCACATTTGTTTTATGCTTAGCGAAGACTTTGAAAAGGCAGCAAAAAACAATAGCAACACTGAAAGTGTGTTGCTAAACCATATTAAACAACACAAACAATTTATGTTGTTAACAAATCAAGTTAGTAAGGAGGAATAGATAATGGAAAACAGAGAACAACCAACCAATGTTTTATTAGGCTCAATCTCGGAGGAGGAACAATGTAGTGGAGCAGGCGAACAAACCTTAGTTGGCTCTCAAAGCAAATTTAAGGATTTAAAGAGTTTAGAGCAGGCGTATTTAAACTTGCAATCCGAATTTACTCGAAAGTGTCAAAAATTAAGTGAATTAGAAAAATGTAAAAATGATAATTTAATTATGGATAATTCCAGAGTTAAACCATTTTATGAAGAAGAAAATTGGCAAGAAAATGTTGGCCAGTTTTTGTTAGCTAATCCTGATGCTAAAGAGTTTGCGAGCGAAATTGTGAATGAAATTATTAAGGATAAAGATTTGGCATCAAGCCCAAACTCCCTTCAATTGGCATACAATAAAATTCTTGCAAGCAAATATATTCCAACAAATAAGTTAATTGAAAGTGAAGATTTTATTAACACTTATATTTTAACAAACGAAAAAATTAAAGAAAAAATAATTAATAATTATATAAAAGGTTTAAACAATCAAACACCAAAAGTTATTGCTTCTTCAAAACTTAGTTCGGTTGGACTTACGCCTAACAAAAAAGCATCCAATTTAGAAGAAGCAAGAAAAATGGTAACCGATTTGTTTAAATAGAGGAGAAATATGGTTACTTTAACTACTGCAGAAAATGCACTAAAAACAGTTTATTTGGGAGTTGTTTCCGACCAATTAAACATTAATGCGAACCCATTATTAGCAAAAATTAAGCACTCAAATGCCGATGTTTGGGGTAAGGAAATTAGAAAACTTGCTCCTTATGGAATCAATGGCGGTATTGGTGCTGGAAGTGAAGATGGAAGTTTGCCTAAAGCAAGTGGAAACAAATATGTTCAATTTGTTAGCACATTAAAAAACCTATATGGAACAATTGAAATTTCAGATAAAGCTATTAGAGCAAGTCAAAACAATGCTGGTGCATTTGTTAACTTGTTAAATGCCGAAATGGAAGGTTTAATTAAAGCTAGCACATTTAACCTAAGTCGCATGCTATATGGCGATGGTAGTGGATTTTTAACAAAAAATTATACTGGTGGTAATGGACAAACCAACTGGATTATGCCAGATAATATCAACAATTTTATGGAAGGCATGGTTATTAGATTTTATAGTGAAGATGCTGAAGATTATGAGCAATTTACAGGACCAGTAACAATTACTTCTATTGATAGAGTTGAAGGTAAAGTTTATTTTAATAAAACTTTTGGTAGCCCACTTGATCCAGTAACCGAATGGCCAGTTGTTCAAGATAGTTATGGAATGGAAATAACAGGTCTTGGCAAAATTTTTGGATCAGACGATATGTTATATGGTGTTTCACGTTCAACTAATAAGTGGATGAAACCATATGTTCAAACAGGTGTTGGTGAAATTACAGATGTTGTAATTCAAAAAGCGATTGATACACTGGATGAAAACACAGGATCAACAGTTGACTTTATTACCTGTTCAAGTGCTGTAAAACGCGCATATCAATCATATTTAAGTGGTTTTAAACGTAACGTTGATGTTATGGATTTACAAGGTGGATATAAAGCAATTTCTTATAACGGAATTCCTTTGGTATCTGATAGATTTGTAGGCAAAAACGATATGTATTTGTTAAACACAAAAGAATTTACCATGCACGAACTTTGTGATTGGCAATGGTTAGAAGGTGATGATGGTAAAATCATTCGCCAAGTTGCTGGACATCCAACATATACTGCTACTTTGGTTAAGTATGCTGATTTGATTTGTGATAAGCCAAATGGACAAGCTAAATTAAGTGGTATTACTGTTGAATAATTAAAATGTTTAAGTTTCATGCACCAAAAAGGTGCATGAAATTTATTTTTTAAAGGTTAAGATATGAAAGTTAAAATTTTAAGTGATCCATTTAATATTACAAAACGAATAAAAACTTTAAATAAAAATTATTTTATTATGTTTAACACAAAAACTCAAAAATACGAATTACATAATTCAAAATTTAATAACACATATTGCATAACAATTCCATTTAATAGTTTGGATGTTAGAACTATTAATTTGGTTAGACAAAGTGAAAAGACCGATGAGGTTATAGCAGAAATTGAAAATCATAATAAAAAATTACAAATCCAAACAAAAAACAAATTAAAAGAGAAATCCGAATATCAGTTAAATGAAATTTACAACTATGCAAACCGACATGTTTGCAATTATAACGGTGACGCTTTTTTGGATGTTTGGGTTTAAGGAGGTAAAATTGAAGGTTTTAGATATTATAAAAAATGTTTTAACTTTTATTAATAAATCGGAGCTGTATGATGAAATAGCAAATAATGGCTTTAATACAACAAATAACGAGGCTAAGCAACTGCTAACATTGTTGCTTGAGTGCATTAATTCAACCAACAATTTAATTGCTTCCGAATATTATTATTTAAAACAAACAGTGCAAATTAATTCAACCGGAAAGGTTGATTATAAAAATTTATCTTCAAATGCTATATGTGATATTTTAAATGTGGAACATTGTGGTAAAAGTGTTAATTTTAAAACCTATCCTGGCTATTTATTAGCTCCAAATGGATTGTTAAATATTACATTTTCTTATTTGCCAAAACAAATATTAAATCCTTTGGATGTAGTTAATGATTATCCATTAAAGTTAAATGATAGAGTTTTTTCGTATGGTGTTGCTAGTGAATATTATTTTATTTGTGGGTTGTATGATGATGCAACAGTGTGGGATAACAGATTTAAAAATTCTCTCAAAAATGTTTTAAGGCCAAAACATGAAATAAAAATTAAAAATAGGTTGTGGATTTAATGTTTAATAAAAATTTATTAAAAGGTAAGCCTATTAGTTACAAAAAACTTAAATATGCAACTTTTTTAAATGGGCTTAATACTGATATTGATGAGTATATTTTACCAATTAATTATAGTGTAAAAACATATAATTATAATATTTCTAATGGGGCGCTTCAAACAGGGTTGGGTGTTAAAACAATGCAGTTGCCAATCGATAAAAATTGTAGTAGTTATAAAACAATTGAGTTTAAAAATTGTGAAGTTAAGGCTTCGTGGGTATATAGGTTTACAATTAGCACAAACACAACTTCGCGTGATGATTTTTTGGTGTTTTTAACAACAGAAGGAAAGTTGGTTGCAATGCCGGTTTATGGTTCGTCAACAACATTAATTGAATGTTCAAACGTTGTTTTTACTGATATTCCAACAGTGCTTAATTACAGGTTAAATGGTCAATATGTTTTATTAATTTCTAGTGTTAACGGGCTCTATTTTTGGGATGTTGCTAATAGTAATAATGCAACAAAGGTTGAAAATGCACCACAAATTAATTCAATTTGTTTACATAATGAAAGGGCTTTTGCCACTGTTGGTGGCAACCGAGAACAAGTGTGGTTTTCAAAAGAATTAGATCCAACAAACTGGAATCCAACATTGGAGGAAGGTGGTTTTATTACATTTGCTGATGATAAAGGTCAATGTAATAAAGTTGTTAGTTTTTTAGATAGAGTTTATGTTTTTAGAGATTATGGCATAAATAGTATTTCGGCCTATGCAAATCAAACTGAGTTTTTAGTAAACGACTTATTTGTTTCAAGTGGCCAAATTAAGGCAAATACAGTTTGTGTTTGTGGAGATAGAATTATAATGCTAACCGATAATGGTTTGTATTGTTTTGATGGATCAAACACATCAAAATTAAATTTATATATTAATAATTTGTTAAGTAAATCTGACAATCAACATGCAATCGCCACATTTTTTAATGGGAAATATTATTTAGCTTGTAATATTGATTTTGCCGACGGTAAAAATGTTGGTGACAAAGGGGATTATAACCAACAAAACAACGCATTAATTGAATTAGATATTGCATCAAATACTATTAATATTTTACGTGGCGTAAACATAACCAGTTTAAATGTTATTTCTGATGATATTTATTCAAAACCAGGAGTGTGTTTGTTGCATAATGGTGAGGATAGATTTGGTGAACTATCTATGTGTGGCGAAGTGTTTTTAAATCCTACATCAAAATTGTGGATGTCTCCACTTTCTGATTTTGGTTACCCAGAAAAGAATAAAATATTAAATGATATTTTTATTACAAGTAAGCATCCACTAACAATAACAATTAGAACCGAAAAAATGTCTAAAAAGGTTACATTAAGTCCTAAAAACAATCTTATTTATTATTCACCTAAGGTGGTTGGAAAGCAAATTGCAATCGATTTTGAAAGCTTTGGTAGTTTAGCTTATATTTCAAATCCAAAAATTATTGTGGGGTTACAATGAGATCAATAGCGCAAATTGCTTTCGATAGAACTGAGGAAAACCTTAAAAATAGTTTAAGAAAAAAATATAATGCAAATTTTAAAAGTTATGTTAACTATTTAAATAATGATTTGTTAACCGATGTTTGCATTATTGATACTGCTGAAGAAAAATTAATTAATTTTAATATTGATGTTAAAGAAGAATGCGAAATAAAAGTTTGTGTTAACAATGTGAAAAAACATGTGCTAAACAGCAAATATAATAAACATTTTGCTTTAACGCTTAATGGCAAATCTAAAATTAGCATTGCTCAAAAAAACACAAATGGAAAACAATTAACAATAGCGCTAAATATTAGTGGCGAGTTTGTTGATTTGTGTTTAGAGCGTAGCTATTTTTATTCTGATATGAGCAATGGTTATTTAATTACCGAAAAATTAAATAAATTTTATGTTGCAAATAGTTTTGATCCAACACAAGCTTTGGCAATTAAAAATAGTGGTGCTCAAACTGTTTTTTATAATTATGTGTGTGGATGCATGGGTTATAACTATACTTTTTATTATATTACAACCATTGGTAGCATTAGCTTTTTAAATTATGGTAAAAATATGGTTCAACTAGATTTTTTTGTTGAACCAAATTCAGTAATTTATTATGAAAAGACAAACAAACAATTTGTTGTTTACAGTTTAAAAAACAATGAATTAATAGCTACTAGTTTTGGAATTGATGGTGTAAAAATTAACACAATAACTGCTAAATTTAATAATATTTTTATAGGCAAGTTGTTTAATGTTGTTAATCTTGCTGGTGATTTAAATAAACACTTTTTATTGGTAAAAGATGCAAAATCTCAAATATTTATTGTGCTATGCAATATGGAATTAATGGCTCAATATAGCGAAAATTATATTAAATGCATAGCTTTATATAACAATGGCGAAAGTGCCACAGGATATATGTTTAGCGAGTCGCAATGTTGTGTGATAATTCAAAATCAAAATAGCGTAAATCAAATTAATTTTTTAATTAATGGATTGGGAATTTTAAAAAGTTTAAGCAAAAAAATTCCTGATTTATTTGATAGAGTTTTTATTAGCCAAAATTATTTAATTAATGCTTATAATGGATATTTAATAAATGAAACTTCTTAATCTTAATGTTTTAAACAAAATTTATAAAACAAATTTTAAAATAAACTATGGAGGAACTATGTCATATAAAATTCCGGATAGTATTACGGCAAAAGTTCAAAAAATAAATGCTGATGCTCAAAAAAAGAGTAAGTTTGAAGAAATTTATAAATCGCTTGATGCAATTAATTCAAAGTTTAGTGTAAAAAAAGAGGATTATCCTCAAAATATATCTTTGCAAAAGATTGAATTTGAAAGACCTACTGATGAACAAATAAAAAAACAGGTTGAACAAAATTTGGCAGAATATAAACAAAATGAGCTAAATAAAATTGATGAGCAATTTTATGAAAAATCTTTAGAACTTAACAAAAATAAAGAATCAGCTAAAACACAGACAGATTTAACAAAACAAAATCTTGATACATATTACAAACAAGCTGCAAAATCAGCTGAGGACCAAGCATTAAAAAGGGGATTGCAACGATCCAGTATTATTGTTAATCAACTAGATGCTTTTTCAAAAGAACAAATTGAAGATTATAAACAACTTGATTTAGAGCTTGGTAATCAAATTAATTCCATTAATTTTCAGTTAAATGCACTCAATGCTCAAAAACAAAATGCATTAAACAATTTTGATATTTCATATGCTGTTAAATTGCAGGAACAAATTAGCAAACTAAATGAAGATTTGCAAAATAAAGAACAAGAAGTTCAAAAATATAATAATGATATAATGCTAAAAGAAGCCGAATTTAACAAGTCGTTGGCTGAGGCTAAACAAAAAGCTTCAGAAAATCAACAGGACTACGATCTTGATATTGCCGAACTTTATGGCAAATATGGTTCTGGCATTATTAACAAAGTAAAACAAGAGCAATTAATTGCAACTGCAAAACAGTTTTTAAATTCGTTACCAAAAGCTGAACAAGCCGAACTTTTGGGTGACTCTACCTTTATTGAAAAGTTAGGTGATGTTTACGATAAATTACTTAGAGAAATGTAATTATGTGGGAACAAATATTAGATTTAGCTTTAAATAACGGATTGTGGGCTGTTTTGTTTTTAGCTTTGTTGATATATCAATTAAAAGATTCGAGAACTCGTGAAGCTAAATATCAAAACACCATTTCGGAACTTAATTCAACTTTGTTAAAAGTTAATGAAATTGATGCTAATGTATCAAAATTAACCGATAATATTGCCGAAGTTGGTTCAAATATTAAACGCATTGAGGATAGCGTTGCAAAATTATCTATGGAGAAATAATATGAAAAAATATAAGTCAACAGGATTTTGGTTAAGTTTAACTGGTGCGATTTTGCTTGTAATTCAACAAATTGGTATTATGTTTGGTTTTAATGTGAACTCCGAACTTGTAAATAACATTGTTAGTTCAGTTTGTTCGGTGCTGGTTGTTTTGGGTGTTTTAATACCTTCAAACAATACAGCTGCAAAACACTTTGGTGAAACTTTAACTAATGATATTAATAACATTAATTCCAAAAAAGATTAATAATAAAATAAGCCTTTAAAGAAAACTTCTTTAAGGGCTTTTTTTTAATGTTTATTTAACAAATCAAACAACAAATTAATTGAAAAAAAATCTATTTTAGTATATACTAAAAAGTAGAATAATAAGGAGCTGTAAATGAAAATATTAAGCGAAACACTAAAATACATATTCAAAAATATTGTTTTTGTTTTGGTTTTTGCAATAATTCCAGCATGTTATATTGGTGGAATGTTGCATCCTTTTTCTATTGTTTCGTATTTAACAAATTATTCTACTCACCAAATTAACAATTTTGGAGATATTTTGGGTGGATTGTTTGGAATGGGTTGGATGCATGTTATTGTTTGGATTTTTGCAGCAATCATTCTAATTATTATTTTATCTGCCGCATTAGGAAATATTGAAAACCATTTTAGAAGTGGAAAGTTAAATGTATCTAATTCGTTAGGGTTTATTAACAACAACGTATTAGCTTGCTCAATTTATTTTTTAGTGTATATTACAGTTTACTTAATTTTTAAGTTTTTGCTTGGATTAGTTATTTTTATTTTGCATATTGTTGCTGGCAGGTTAGGA
>CALDPW010000186.1 GCA_937911885.1 uncultured Clostridia bacterium
CGATACGCTTTCATTTGCAGTTTCGGTTGCAAGTATTTTTGCAATTCCTTTTCAAGCGTGTTATAGTGCAACAAAAAGTGCTGTCGAAAGCTTTTCGTTAGCACTAGCAAACGAAGTTAAAGATCAACGCATAAAAGTTGTGTGTGTTCGCCCAGGCGATACAAAAACAGGTTTTACTGCTGCAAGGCAAAAAACCGAAACCACAAACGAGGTGTATGGATCAAAAATTAACAAAAGCGTTGCAAAAATGGAGCGTGACGAACAAAAAGGAATGCCTCCAATAAAAGTGGCGCAGGTTGTGTTTAAAGTGGCTACACAAAAAAATCCACCACTTGTTAAAACTGTTGGCTTTGCTTACAAAACATTATCACTACTTTCAAGATTATTGCCAACAAAACTCGTTAACTATATTGTTGGAAAATTATATTAAAGGAAATTACTATGGATTTATTTAAGAAAACTGAAGATAAACAAATGTTTGATATTGCTATGGAAAAAGGAGTGTATCCTTATTTTCACGAATTAGAATCAGGACAAAACACCGAAGTTATTATGGAAGGACAAAACACCATAATGATTGGTTCTAACAACTATTTAGGATTAACATCAAACCCACATGTTAAACAAGCAGGTATTGATGCTTTAACAAAATATGGTAGTGGTTGCAGTGGCTCTCGTTTTTTAAATGGAACACTAGATATTCACGTTAAATTAGAGCAAGAACTTGCTGAATTTTTACATAAAGAAGCATGCTTAACATTTTCAACAGGATTTCAAAGCAACTTAGGTATTATTAGTGGTATTTGTGGTCGTAACGATGTTATTTTGTGCGATAAAGAAAACCATGCAAGCATTTATGATGGTATTAAATTAAGCTATGCTAAAATGATTAGATATAATCATAGCGACATGGTTGATCTAGAAGAAAAATTAAAAGAAGTTCCGGAAGATAAAGGAATTTTAATTGTAACCGATGGCGTGTTTAGCATGAGTGGTGAAATTTGCAAATTGCCAGAAATTGTTGCACTTGCTAAAAAGTATGGCGCACGTGTTATGGTTGATGATGCTCATGGATTGGGCGTTTTAGGCAAATGTGGCCGTGGAACAGCAGAACACTTTGGGTTAGAAGATGAAGTTGATATTATTATGGGAACATTTAGCAAATCGTTAGCTTCGCTTGGTGGTTATATGGTTGCATCAAAACGAGTTATTGATTATGTTAAACACGTATCTCGTCCATATATTTTTAGTGCTAGCATAACACCAGCTTCGGTTGCTTGTGCTCGTGAATCACTAAAACAATTAAGGGAGCATCCTGAACTTGTTAAAAACTTGCGTGATATTTCAAACTATATGCGCAAAGGATTAAAAGATTTGGGCATTTCAATTATCGAAAGCGAAACCCCAATTATTCCTATTTATGTTTATCAAGACGAAAAAGCATTTATTGCTTGTCGCTTGCTATTAGATAGAGGCGTTTATGTTAACCCTGTTGTTTCACCAGCAACACCGGTTGGATATGCATTGTTGCGCACAAGTTACACAGCAACTCACACAACCGAGCAAATGGATAGAGCAATGAAAGCAATTAAGGAAGTTTTGGATATTGTTAACAATATGCAACTAGATCAAGAATAAAAAAAGAGCATTTTGCTCTTTTTTTGTTTTGTTATCAAAAAACAAAAAGCAGAGGAAATCCTCTGCTTTATTTGGTGCACCGTAAGGGAGTCGAACCCCTAGCCTTTGGTTCCGTAGACCAACGCTCTATCCAATTGAGCTAACAGTGCAAACAAAAACTTTAAAAGTTTTAATTGGTCAGTTAAACGATAAAAATTTTTATCGTGCGTTGATATTATATTAAAAAACTTTTGCTGTGTCAATAACTTTTAAA
>CALDPW010000187.1 GCA_937911885.1 uncultured Clostridia bacterium
ATTCAAAATCATCCGTCCCAAGGGTGGCGGCGGCACCTCCTTTGACATCATCTTTGACTACGTACAGGAGCAGATGATGGACGAACCGCCGGTAAGCATCATCATCCTCACCGACGGCTACGCCCCTATCCCCGACGAATCCCGCGCCATGGGCATCCCGGTGCTGTGGATTATCAACAACGACGACGTGACCCCGGAATGGGGGAAAATCGCCAGAATTTTGCCCAAGGATGCACCATAAACGGTACATCATTTTTCGTATAATTGGCTTGTAAACGAACTTAAAAACAACAATGCACTTGATTTTGATGATTTATTAATTAAAACATTGGAATTGTTTAAAACCTGTCCAAATGTTTTAGAACATTATCAAAATAGGTTTAAATATATTCATATTGATGAGTTTCAGGATACAAACCTTGTGCAATATAAAATAGCAAAATATTTGGCCTATAAACATAAAAATATATTTGTTGTTGGTGACGAAGATCAATGTATTTATGGTTGGCGTGGTGCTAACATTGAAAATATTGTTTCGTTTAGAACCGATTTTGAAAATGTTAAATGTTATAAATTAGAGCAAAACTATCGTTCAACAAAAAATATTCTTAATATTGCTAACAAACTTATTGAAAACAATACTTCTCGCATCGAAAAGGTGTTGTGGACGCAAAATGAGGATGGAGAAAAGCCTATTTTGCATGCTGCATTTGATGAAACAAAAGAAGCAGATTATGTTGCAGGTGTTGCATATAATTTAATTAATAGAGGTGTTGAACCAAATAAAATATCGATATTGTTTAGATTAAGCGCTCTAAGCCGCATAATGGAAGAAAAACTGCTTTCATATAATATTCCATATGTTATGACGGGTATTTTCAAATTTTTTGAACGTGCCGAAGTTAAAAATGTTTTAGCCTATTTAAGGCTTTTAGTTAACGAAAGAGATAATGAAAGTGTTAAACGAATTATAAATTTTCCTAAACGCGGAATTGGTAATGCAAGTATTGATAAAATTGAGCAAATGGCATTAAATAATGGTGTTAGCATGCTTGAAGTTGTTAAAGACTATGAAAATTACGATTTGCCAAAAACTTTGTGTGAAAAACTATCTTCGTTAAAAAATGTTTTTGAAGATGTTGATTTTGATCAGTCTATTTCTACTTTATGTGAAGATATTATCGAAAAGGCAAATATAAAAAATGCATACAATAAGTTTGATAATGATGATGCAGATAGATTACTAAATATTGACCAATTAATTCAATCAATCAAAAGCTATGAAAAATTAAATCCTGGTGCTGAGCTTAGTGACTATTTGGAAAGCATAACATTAACAAATAGTATTGACGAAGCTGAAGATGATACCAAAGCTATTTCGGTGAGCACAATTCATGCTGCAAAAGGTTTGGAGTTTGACTATGTGTTTATTATTGGGGCAGAAGAAGGATTGTTCCCAGTTAGCAGATGTAATGATGATATTTTAGAATTAGAAGAAGAACGTAGATTAATGTATGTTGCAATAACACGTGCTCGAAAACAAGTTTATTTAACTTATGCAAAATCAAGATTTTTATATGGTGATCGCAAGCCTACATTAATTAGTAGATTTATTGATGAAATGAATTTAGTGCCAAAAATGCCAAACGAAACAAACTGGTTTAGACCTGAAAAAGAAATGTATGATTATAAACCAAAAGTGCATAATTATACACAATCAACAACTGAAAATGTATCAACAAATCTGCAAGATTTAATGGTTAAAAAATTAAGTTCACAAAAAAATAAATTTGCAGATTATACCGTTGGAACTCAAGTTTTACATCCAAAATTTGGTGTTGGTGTAATAACTGTTTCTGATGTTGCAGGTCAAAATCCAAGCGTTAGTGTTTCATTTAATGGATTTGGTGGTAAAACATTATCATTAAATTTTGCACCGCTACAAATATTAAAAAAGAAGGAATAATTTTATTATTATTGCTATTAAAATAATTTTATAATATTTTATTTTAACAAATTTTTTAAGTTTTAAATTAAAATTTATATTATTTTTTTATGATGATAAAATTAGAATGTATTTTAATTAGTAAAATAAAAATAAATTTAAATTAATTTAATGTTATTTATTTATAACAAAAAATAATAAGTAAATATATGCATAAATATGTATTTGGGTGGTTTATGGATAAAATTGCTAGAATAAAGGAATTGATTCAAATAATTAACAAACATAATTATAACTATTATGTGCTAGATAATCCCACAATAGCAGATAGGGAGTATGATAAAATTTATGATGAATTGGTTAATTTAGAAAAAGAAACAGGTGTTGTTTTCCCTGATAGTCCAACTAAAAAAGTTGGTGACGTTGTTTTAGAGGGGTTTAAAAAACACACTCATATTTCACGTTTATATAGTTTGGATAAGTGTAATACTTACGAAGAATTATTTGAGTGGATTAACTCACTAGAAAACACCTATGGAGAGCAACAATATACACTAGAATACAAATTTGATGGATTGCAAATGACCATTACTTACGAAAATGGGAAATTAGTTAACGCTGCAACTCGTGGTAATGGATTTGTTGGTGAAGATGTTACTCAGCAAGTTTTAACCATTAAAAGTGTTCCATTATATATTAATTTTAAGGGCAAAGTTGTTGTTCAGGGTGAGGCAATGATGCGTTTATCTGTTTTAGAAGAATATAACAAAACCTCACAAGAACCACTAAAAAATGCTCGAAATGCGGCAGCTGGTGCAATTAGAAATTTAAATCCAAAAGTAACAGGAAGTCGCAATTTGGATATGTTCTTTTATGGCATACCATATATTGAAAACAAAACTTTTAATACACACGAAGAACTTATTGCCTTTTTAAAAGAAAATGGTTTTCCTGTTTATGACTATTTTAAGGTTTTAAATGGCTTTGAAGAGTTAAAGAAAAACATTGAACAAATTGATGTTTCTAAAAAAGATTTAGATATTTTAATCGATGGTGCTGTTGTTAAAGTTAACAATGTTAAATTGCGTAGCGAAATTGGTTATACATCAAAATTTCCTAAGTGGGCTGTTGCTTTTAAGTTTGAGGCACAAGAACTTACAACAACATTAAACGAAGTTGTTTGGCAGGTTGGTAGAACAGGAAAATTAACACCAATTGGTATTGTTGATCCTATTGAACTATCAGGTGCAACAGTTAAACGTGCAACTTTAAATAATTATGGCGATATTTTGCGTAAACAAGTTATGTTAAACTCAACAGTGTTTGTTCGTCGTAGTAACGAGGTTATTCCCGAAATTTTAAAGGTGGCTGAATATGGCCCAAATGCAGAGGAAATAAAAAAACCTACTCTATGTCCTTCTTGTGGACATATGCTTGTTGAAGATGGTGCTAATTTGTTTTGTCCAAACACTATTAATTGTGCTGAACAAATTGAAGATAGAATAACTCATTATTGTTCACGTAATGCTATGAATATTGAGGGAATTAGCGAAAAAACAGTTGCATTGTTTAGGACTGAACTTGGTGTTAAAACCGTTGCAGATTTATATAATTTAACAGCAGCAGATTTAATGAAACTTGATAGTTTTAAAGAAAAAAAGAGCAACAACATTATTTCTAGTTTGCATGCTAGCAAAAATCCTAAATTTTCTAATTTTATTTATGCCTTAGGAATTTTGGGTGTTGGCGAAAAAACTGCCAAGGATTTAGCAAAACATTTTGGAAACTTGCAAAACCTAAAAAATGCAACAATTGAAGAGCTTGTTGTTGTTAAAGATGTTGGGGAAGTAATTGCAAAAAATATTTATAATTTTTTCAATAATTCTACCCAATTGGCATTGCTTGATGAATTGCTTAATAATGGAATTAATATAAATTATGAGCAAAACAAAATTACAGAAAATGAGACTTTTTCAAATAAAATCATAGTTTTAACAGGTGATTTGCAAAATTATAAACGAAATCAACTTACCGAAATTTTAGAAGGTTTTGGTGCAAAAGTAACCAGTTCGGTTAGCGCAAAAACCGATTTAGTTATTGTTGGTGACAACCCTGGTAGTAAATTTGCAAAAGCTAAAAGTTTGGGAGTTAAAATTATGTATGAGGATGAACTACTTAAAAACCTTAAATAATTACTATTATTTATATAATAAATTATACTTGATAAAATAATTTTTTGTTGTTATAATAAACAAGTAAATTGATTTAAAGGAGTAATAACCATGTTATTAGAACCACCTATTGATACACTTGTTAAAAAAGTAGGAAATCCATACAAACTTGCTGTTGTAGTTAGCAAGCGCGCAAAATTGTTACAACAAACTTTAACTGTTGAACAAAAAGAAGAAAGTCCAGAAGTTAGCCGCGCCGTTAAAGAAGTTTTTGATGGCGAAATAATTGGAAAATAAAAATTCTATTGCTTGCTTTTTGCAATAGAATTTTTTGTATTTTAAAAGGAATTTAAATGATTGCCGAAGTTATTGTAGATGTTTTAACCAGCTCTTTAGATAAAATATTTGATTATATTGTGCCCGATAACCTAAATGTTCAAGTAGGTTATAGGGTTTTGTTACCTTTTGGCAATCGCAACATTGAAGGATATGTAATAAAATTAAAACAAACATCCTCAGTTGATCAAGACAAATTAAAACCAATAGTAAAATTATTAGATGATAGTCCATTAATTTTGCCTGAGCTTGTTGACCTTGTTTTTTATATGAAACAAACATTTAATTTGCGTATGGTAGATGTTATTAGACTAGTTTTGCCTAGCCAAATACGCAGTGGCAAAATAAATGAAAAACTTAAACAATATGTTGTTTTTAACGAAGAAAAAATTGGTGAATTAATTGATGCCGGTGTAGATGGTTTTAGATTGAACTTTAGCCATGGTACACATGAAGAACATAAAAAAATGTATAATAAATACATTAAAGGATGAAGTATGTTGTTAAAATCATACGCTAAAATAAATTTAGCATTAAATATAACCGGTACTAGAGATGATGGTTATCATTTATTAGATATGGTAATGTTACCAATCGAATTACACGATACTATCGATATCGAATTTTTAGGTGACGGTGATGATACATACATCACATGTGATAAGGTTGAACTATCTGAATCAACCCAATATAACATCTGTGCTAAAGTTGTTAAAGTTTTAAGACAAAGATATGGTTTTAATAAATCACTTCAAATTAATATCCACAAAGAAATACCTATATCTGCTGGTATGGGTGGTGGATCAAGTAATGCCGCAACAGTATTAAAATATCTTGTTCAAGCCACTAAAATTAAAATTTCAAAAGAAGAATTAATGTCATTAGCGCTTGAATTTGGGGCTGATGTTCCTTTCTTTATTGAAAACAAACCATCAAGAATAAGTGGTATAGGTGAAGAAATAAAACATTTCGATTTAAATAAGAAATTT
>CALDPW010000188.1 GCA_937911885.1 uncultured Clostridia bacterium
CCAAAGTATCCAAGCATTATAACACACATGATAATTAAATATATATTACTCTTAATTAATTTACCTAGTTTAAGTTCTTTTATTGTTTCTTTAAAACTACTCTTTATAGAAAGTTTATCTAAAAATTCATATACTACTAATACTAATGGTAGTAATATAAACATTTCTTTTGTTCTTAAACTTGCATAATAGAATACTGTTAATAGAGTTATTAGAAAATATTTTTTAAATGATTTTCAAGATCTAAAACACTAACCAACTTAAAATCAAATCGTAAGCAACGGCTCAAAATTGTTGCAGGAAGTTTTTGAACTTCGGTTGTAGCCAAAACAAACACAACATGTTTTGGAGGTTCTTCCAATGTTTTTAATAATGCATTAAATGCCGAATCGGTTAGCATGTGAACTTCGTCAATAATATATACTTTATATTTTCCGTTAACCGGTGGGTATTTAACTTTTTCTCTTAATTCCCTAATTTCATCAACACGGTTGTTACTTGCCGCGTCAATTTCTAAAATATCTAAATTGCTAGGATCAAGCAATGCTTTGCAAGTTTCGCACTTTCCACAAGCACTACCATTAATTGGATTTTCGCAATTAATTGCTCTTGCAAAAATTTTTGCAATACTAGTTTTTCCTGTTCCCCTAGTTCCACAAAACAAATAAGCATGCGAAATAGCATTATTGTTAATTTGGTTTTTTAAACTTGTTGTTATGTGATCCTGACCAATAACACCATCAAAACTGGTTGGTCGATGTTTGCGATATAATGCTAAATATGCCATTATTTGTTCTCCTTTAAAAAATTAAGTTTGTTTTTTATTCGATTAAGGGCATTATCCACACTTTTTGAAGGAACATTAAGTAGTGCAGCAATTTGTGTGTAACTTAACCCTTTTAAATAATATTTTAAAATTTTTAATTCATAATCAGATAAAACATTTTTGATTTTTTTAACAATATCTTTGGTTTGCTCGCTTGAAATCACTTGTGTTTCAGGAGTTAAATCATTAGATGCAATCATATAACCAAAATCATCATCTTCGCTAAAATTGATTTGCCCCTGATTTGTTAAACCATACGAATTGTTTAACATAACATTTTTACTGCTACTATCCGATTTTATCGCGTTAATTAAAGTGTGTTCAATAACTGTTTTTGCAAAGCTTGAAAAACTAACATTTTTGTTAAAATCAAAAGTGTTAATTGCCTTATAAAGTGCAATCATTCCTTCTTGTAACAAATCATCACTATCGCCACCAATTAAAAAATATTTGCGAGTAACGTAATTTACTAATTGTTTATGATCGTTTAATAATGTTTCAATAGCTTTGTTATCGCCACTTTGTGCTCTTTTTATTAATTCTTCTTCGGTCATATTAATCCTTTCGTTGTCTAACAACTTCATATAAAACAATTCCGGTTGCAACCGATGCGTTTAACGAATTAACAAACCCAAACTGTGGAATTGTAACAACCCCATCGCAATTTTTTAGTGTTAACTTACCTGTTCCTTTGCCTTCTGATCCAATAACAATTGCAATTGGTCCTTTAAGATCGGTTTTTGATAACTGTTGACCACCAAGTTCACAAGCATAAACCCAAACGCCATTTTGTTTTAGTTTTTCGATTTCGTTGTTTATGTTTGCAACTCTTGCAACTTTAACATAAGTGCTAGCCCCAGCACTAACCTTAATAACTGTTTCGTTAACTTGGCAAGCTCTCATTTTTTCAATAATAATGCCATGAACTCCCAAACATTCACAAACTCGCATAATGCTACCTAAATTATGTGGATCTTCAATACCATCCAAAATTAAAACAAATGGATCTTCATTTTTTTGTTTTGCATAATCTAAAATATCTTCGGTTGTTGAATACTTAAATTCGGTTGTATATGCAATTATTCCTTGATGGTGCTTTGTTGCACTTTCATTGTTAATAACAACTGGCTTAACAAACTGAAATTTAATGTTTTTTGATTTTAACAAATTAATAATTTCGGTTAAAACCTTATCGTGGGCACCGTTATCAATAATTACTTTATCAATTGTTTGTCCACTAAGTATTAATTCTCTAACTGCGTTTCTGCCTTCAACTTTCATACTTTATTCCTCATAGCACAATGCTAAAATTTCATTTAATCTTTTGGTGTTGCCTATTAAAAACAAATATCCCAAAACAGCTTCAAATCCTGTTGCACGTTTATAATCAACAACATTAGCATGTTTTGCAACATTTTGAGTTTTATAATTTCTCGCACGTTTAAACACTGCCAGTTCATCCTCAGTTAATAGTGGCAACAATTTTTCAACAGCATCACTTTGCCCATGAGCATTAACAAAATTTGTTGTTAACGCATGCATTGTGCTACTCTTTAAATCGTGATGAGTTGATATCATTGTTCTAATATACAAAGTATAAACACCATCACCCACAAAAGCTAAAATTTGTGGATTTAGTTTTTTAGCTTTGCTATCTGACATATTTTGAATATTACTAAACAATTTTTCCATACTACCTCTAATAAAAAGTATAACATAATTTAATATTTTTAAAAAATGTTTTGATATTTAGAAAAGCATTTTAATTAAATAAATTTAATTAATAAAAAAACTTTTCCACTTAGGAAAAGTTAATTTATAGCATAAACTTCACGTTTTGAATTGGTTGCCAAAATTGTGGAATACTTCAAATCTTTTTTAGCAACAGCTGTTGGCGATTGTTTTAAATTATCAGGAACAAACATTGTTTTATATTCTTCGCTAAAATTAATAATATAATACAAATTTTCCATATCTCTTTCAACAGGAATTACATGACCTTTATTTGTTTCAAAAAAACGTTTAGGTTCTGGTTTTGTTGCAATCAAATCCACCATGTTGGTTTGTGAATTTAAACATCCCAAATAATTTCCACACGATTGATAGTCAAACAACAAATTGCATTCTTTAACATTTGATAAGCTTGCATTTTTAATAACTACAACACTAACTTCATTGTGTCCAGTAAAAAACACAGCCTTTCCACTGTTTAATATTTTTTCGTTGGTTTTTAACAATGTTATTTTTCTGCCAAAATCTGGTGATATTTCGTAAGTTGAAGGTTTGTTAATTGAAAGTTCTCTAACCTTAAATGCATGTTCATTTTTTTTAAGTTCAATAAAACTTTTAAAACCAGAAATTAACGATTTTCCAACACCAATAGCTTCAACTTGTTCAAGCTTTGTTAAACATTTATCAATTGCCAAATTCACTCTTTCTCTAACATCATTGTTTGCCAACACTTCGTCCCTGTAACCAATAGCATGATAACACTCGTTAATTAATTCACTTGTTTTAACAGTTGTTTCTCCCATGCGAATTTGATTTTTAATATATGCAATAATGGTTGAGTTTAATAATGTTGTAATTTTGCTCTCATTTTTAGTAATGTCTTTATCAATAATCATTTTTTTGCCCTTTATTGTTGTAAAAAATATAACATAGTGTATTTTATTACAAATTAAGCATTATCACAAATATTTTATAAAAAAAGTTATAATTTAGATGCCTTTTGATAATATTTTAATATTCCACAAAATATAGAATAGGCTAATTTAGATTGATATTGCGCATCAATTAACAACTTCTCCTCTTCAATATTACTCAAAAAACCACCTTCAACCACAACACTAGGGCTGTTAATGCATTTTAAAATATATAAATCTGCAAAATTGCTCGCACTTCTTGCATTTGGTAATTTGTTTTGCAATTCTGCCTGAATTTCATCTGCTAACATTTTTGATTGTTGATCATTTACCAAATAAAAGGTTTGTGCTCCACACTCACTATTATCAACATAACTATTCATATGAATTGAAACCACCATGTTTGCATTACTCTTTTCAATTATAGTTTTGCGATTTTGCATATCGCTCAGTTTGTTGTTATTTGCTCCAAAGGAATATAGCCCACCCGAATCATGCCTTGTTAAAACCACATTAAATCCATAGCTTGTTAATAATTTTTCTAATTGTTTGGTAACTGATAAATTAATTTCGGCTTCGGTAATGCCCGAATAAACACCAACACACCCACCATCGGTGCCACCATGCCCTGCATCCAACACAATGGTGTAGTTAATAACACTATTTGCATTTGTTCCTTTAATTGAATTAACCAATAGTGCCGAACATATTGCACCCACTACTACAACCAACACAAAACAAATTATTGGTTTTAATTTAAACGAAAAAAACATATTAAATCTCCTAAAAATTATATATGTAAAACTTTTTAACTTTATGAAGATCTAACACAAAAAAAACACCCTAACTGGGTGTTTTGTTATTAAATATTAGTCACCAACATATGGAATTAAAGCCATAAATCTAGCACGTTTAATAGCAACTGTTAATTCACGTTGATGTTTAGCACATGTGCCGGTTTGTCTTCTAGGAACAATTTTACCTTTTTCTGTAATATAACGACGAAGTTTGTTAACATCTTTATAATCAATATATTCAACTTTTTCTTCACAGAAAGTGCAAACTTTTTTTCTAGAAGTTTTCTTAAAGCGTTTTGGAGCAACTTTTTCTTCGGTTGCAACTTCTTCTCTTACTTCCAATTCTTCGCTCATGTTAAACTCCTTTTAAATTTTTTATAGTTTTAACAACAATGATCATTATTAAAATGGTAAATCATTGTCATCAATTGGTTCAAGTTTTGTAACTTCTTCTTCATCTTTTCTGGTTTCAACTACGTCAGAGTTGCGAGTGCTGATAAATTCAACTTCTTCTGCAACAACTTCTGTAACATAACGTTTTGTGCCATCGGTTGCATCATAAGCTCTGCTTTGAAGAGAACCAACAACTGCAGCTTTGCTACCTTTCTTTAAAAATTTGTGGCAGTTATCTGCAAGTGCACGCCAAACAACAATGTTAACAAAATCTGCTTCTCTTTCGCCATTAGCATTTGTATAACGACGAGTTACAGCCAATGAAAAACGGCAAACTGAAACGCCATTTGATGTTGTTGAAATTTCTGGATCTTTTGTTAAGTTACCAATTAAAATTACTTTATTCATAATTTCCCCTTATCCTACTATGCTTCTCTTTTTAAGCATAAGCTACGCATTACAGCTTCATCAATGTTCATTAAATCATTGATTCTTTTTGGTAGTGTGTTATCAGCTTCAAATTCAAGTAAAACATAATAACCTTCTTTTTTGTAATTAATTGGGTAAGCTAATTTTTTAACGCCCCAAATATTACGGCCAAGAATTTTACCACCATTGCTTTCTATTAAATCTGAATACTTTTTAACAACAGCTTCTTTTTCTTCATCTGTTAATGTAGCAGAAAAAATAGTAAGTAGTTCGTATTTGTTCATAACAATTACCTCCTTATGGTCTTATCGGCTTTTAATAAACTAAAAGCAAGTTGGTAATTAATCTAAGTTAATTACGCATGTATTATAACAAATATATTTTGATATTACAAGTATTATTTTTACTTAATTATTATTATTAATATGCTCAAAAAAACAAAGCCACTGGTGCTTTGTTTAAATTTTTCCTTCTGGATTGATATTTACTGTAAACACAACATTGCTTAAAAAATCCTCTTGGTTTTTTAAATTAGCTAAGTAATTGTTCCATTTTTTTGTTTCGTGTTTATTAAATGCCTGATAAACCCTTAAAATATCAACTTGTTTTTCCTTCATAAGATTAATAATGGAAGATAAATGATTATGGGTTGTTTTTTTTAATTGTGTTTTAACATCGTCAGTTAAAAATGCAGTTGTTCCATTTATTGCCATATAACTTTTTTCGTTGTTGGTTACCACTTCTTTTATTTGCAAAATTAAAGAAATATCAATATTAAACACCGGAACATCTTTTATAAAATAAGCACTAAAACCAATTGTTTTGTTGTGAATTTCATAAGTCAAATCAGCGTTTTCAAAAACTTTGTTAGTAATGTTTTTTGCTGTTATATAGCCTTTTTTTGTTTTGTTGCTTAATAGGTTTAATGTTGCAATTTGATCGTTAGTTAATTCGCATACCATTTTACCCTTTTTAATAACCACAACCTTACCTTCATTTTTTACAACATCTTCATTATTAGGCTTTGATTGTTCCCCTTGTTTTTCTTGCTGACTGGAATTTTGACTTTCGGCAGATGAGTTTTGTTTAGAATTATCACCATTAGTATTAACATGAGTTGAAACACTTTTATCCTCTGGTCCCGAAGATAAAACAGGAATAATTCCAACACCCGATTTCGAAAAATAATCAATAAAAAAATTATCAACATTGGTGTTTTTACTAAGCGAAAACATTTGATTGTAGTTAATAATATTGCTAAGAGTTAAGGCAAAATTAGAACGCTCTTGCGCTGCTGCTTTAATAATATCTTTTGCTTTTTTATCAGCAACAAAAACATGGGTATTGTTTGTTAAATTATTACTTCTAACAAAATAATCCAAAATTTTAGCAACATCATCTTGCAAAACTTCTTTGGAAACAATAATAGAATCGCAATGAGCAAGTCCAACTGTTTTTCCCATGCTTAAACTAACATTTGATAAAGCAGTTGTAATATTTTCACCTTTACCCGAAAAAGTTTTAACCATACCCATTGTTCCACCACTGGTTGAACTTTGGTTTGATGGTGTTATTACATTTAAAGATAATTCAAATCCTTCACTATCTTTATCAACCCCAATAGATGTTACAACAGCAATTCTATCACTTTCGGCTGGTTCGTAAATTGTAAATGGCAACATAAAAATTATAACAAACAAAAAGCATGCCACAATTTTATACTTTTTCAAAAACCTTATCATATACATTTGCCACCTTGTTTTTATTAAAACTAAAATTGTTTTTTAACTTTTTTACTTTTGAAATGTTTGTATATTGAATTTTTATTTGCCCACCTGTAACAAAATTTGAAGGTTTGATTTTTTTATTTTTTAACACACAACCTGCAATTAAAACCATTACCGGATACACAACTTGCACAACAGCCGAAACTATTGCAAATGGCAAACTAGTAACAAAATTTATCATTCCTTCCAAATCTAAATAAAAGTAATATAAAATTGCAAACACAATTAATATAACTACACTTGCAGCAACATATTTACTTTTTAATTTTAAACTTAATATTTCAGCTACTGGATTTTTAAATAAATAAGAAATGATAAATACTAGGACGAATCCTACTGTCATTACTGTTTCTTTAAAGAAGCCTCTTTTAAATCCTACTACTGCTCCTAAACCTATTATTAATATTATTAATACATCTATTATATTCATATGTATACCTCCCTTTATTAACGATTAGCAACTTTTGATTGCGTGTGATTTTTTACTGTTAATTCTACTCTTTCACCACTTGGTTTTGTAACATAAGTAGTGAATTCATCTCCCATATATGAGAAAACGTGTTCGTTATATTTTTGATCTCCTACTGGTATTATGTTTCTATATTGCATCCATCCATTATGTGTTTGGTCACTTGTTACTGCTTCTTTAGAAATTCCCGTTGCTTCTACATACGCATTTAATACTTTTGAAATATTAGTTGGACCCATATTATAACTGGCAACACCTAAAGCTATATTGTAATTTTTTCCTCTAATATAACTTTGTAGTATCATACAACCATATTTTATGTTTTTATCTACATCTTTTATTCCTTCTTTAGTAATCTTAGCTACTTCATACTCATCGGTTACAAAGTTATATGCGGTTACTTCTTCACCTTCCCAAATACCGTTTTGTATTTGCATTAGACCGGTTGCGCCACCGGCATCCATTTTATCTGAATGAACTCCTCTTTCTTGAGTTGCTAGTGCTAAGACTAGTTGTGGATCTAGACCATACATATTAGCATACTTTTCTATTTTTTCTCCATATAGAGTTTCAGCTGTTTGATATTTTTCACTGTCAGTACGGTCTTCATATTCTAAAAACATAAATTTTTCTTCTGTTTCCGGTGTTTTGACTTCTTCTTTAGTTGAAGTTCCAAACACAGGTACATTTGTTATGTTTTGGCTTGGCATTTCTCCTGTTTGATGAATTGCTGGTGGATTTGTTGTGAAATCTTTTGTTTCATCTTCTGGTGCTATAGCTGCTCCTGCCAAGGTTGTTCCAGCAACTGCTATAAATAGCAATAATCCAACCGCTGTAACAAAACCTCGATATTTGTTTTGTCTTTTTACTTTGCGTTCGCGCGCTTGATTTTGTTCTTGTTGTTGTTCTAATTTTTTTTCTAATATTCGTAGATAGTCTTGCATTAATGGTTCGTTATCCATTTCTTCTATTTGATGTACATTAACACATGCATCGTCATATATAACACAGCAACTATTGCTTGCATTGCTCGACATGGGAGCGCGTCAGGCAGCACCCGGAGAGTTCACCATGCGTGCCTTTATGAACGGCAAGATGGACCTTAGCAGTGCTGAGGCTGTGGCCGACCTCATTGCCTCT
>CALDPW010000189.1 GCA_937911885.1 uncultured Clostridia bacterium
TTCAGGAAGAAGCGACAACACATCCTTTGATGAACTGCTGTCTTCATCATAAAATATAAGATCTTCTAACCTTGTTGCACACCATTTTTCCTTCCTCGGAAGAATCCTGGGTTTCAAAGTGAATATGTGCATTGCTTACAAGTTCGGCGTTAAAGTTTTTGTTGTTACGATTTTTAAAATACAAAATCATTAGTGGTAAGCTAGAAACAAAATACAAGCTTAAACTAATTGAAATTAAGTATGCAAACGGAATGTAATCCAAAAACCAACCACCACAAATTGCAGCCGCAACATAACCAACTTGTTCAAATGCACGGCTTAATGCCAAAGTTGAAGCTTTTGTGTTTGCAGGAACCGAATAATTATAAATAATATCGCTTGGAACATTTTTGAATGTGTAGTTTAGACCGTAAGATGCTGCAAGCACAAACATTATTACAATTGGCGATTTTGAAATAAACAATAGCGAAATTTGCATTGATATTATTGGCAAAATACGCAAACACAAACAAAGTTCTGGTTTGCGATAGGTTAAGGTTTTTAACACATAGTTAAACAAAATGTTAAACAAATAACCAAGCACCAAGCTTGCAACAGCCAAATAAACGCTTTGTGTTTCTTGATAGATTAATAGTGGAATAAAACCACTTATTAAGTTTGTTGAAAAGTTTGATAAAACTTTATAAAATTGAAGTAATTTAAATTGCATATACTAAAGAATAACAAAATATTTGCATTTAGTGAAACGAATATTAACTAAAAGTTAATAAAAAAAACAAAAACACACCAAATGGAGTAAAGGTGTGTTTTTGCTTACCGTATATAAAAATATAGGTAGAATGAAAAATGGAAAAACATTTTAATTTCTTAAAATGCATTTATATTATACACCTGGACATGTGTTAAGTCAATACTCAATTTTTAAAAAAAGCCACAAAAAGTGGCTTAAAAACATTGTTAATTTGCATTTTTATTGATATTTGGATAAATTTTGCAACAAATCAATAAAATAATCAATATTTTGTTGCTGATCGGAGTAACTACTTTGCCTTCCATGACCACTAAGTGCCGTATCAAATTTAACATTTTTTAATTTTTTTAGGCTTAAAACCATATCCTCTACACTGCTTAATGCCAAATCGGTGCGACCAATTGCATCTAAAAACAATGTGTCGCCACAAAACAACATGCTGCCAACCAAAAAACAAACACTATCGGCCGAATGACCAGGTGTAAAAATGCATTCAACGTTAAAATCGCCAACATTAAAATTGCCTTCGGCTACAAATGTTACGTTTTGTGGAAAATTAAATGGTGCACCAAACGCCTCACCCAAAGTTAATAGTGGGCTGTTAACATGTGGTTTTGCCAAACCACCCACAAAAGCTGGGCAATTAAAGTGTTTTGTTATTTGTTCCAAAAAGTAAGAATGATCAAAATGGCAGTGTGTTAACAAAACCCCCACAACGTTTAACCCTTGTGTGTGTTTTGTTATTTCCTCAACGCTTGCACCTGCATCAATAATTAATGCTTGATTGTTGTTATTTGTTATTATATATGTGTTTGAGCCAAAAAATTGGCCATTAATTTTTGTTACCATACCACAATAATATCAAAATAAACAAATTTTAACAATCAACTAAATATTGTTGATTTAATTTTGTTAATTTTGTAATCTAGTTATAGGTAAACATTTATGAAAAAATTTAATTTTAAGTTATTTTTAATAGTTTTGTTTTTAGGCTGGTTTGGAATTGACAAATTAGTGTTTAAAAACTGGCGCATGTGCCTTATTAAACTTTTTAGTGTTGCAATTGTTTTTGGTATTGCCTGGAACATTTACGACATTGTTTGTGTTGTGCTAAACAAATATAAGGTTAACCCTGTTGGAGTATAAATCACGATTAAGTCGTGATTTTTTTAGTTTATAATCAATTTACAAACGCCAACAAAATAATTACAATATGTTTAGGAGATAAAATATGTTTTACAAATTTGGCGAGTACATGGATTTGCACATTCACTCGGTTTATTCAGATGGCAAACTAACAATTCCCGAAATTTTAACCAAAGCACAAGAAGCCGGGCTAGACAGAATTTCGATTACCGACCATAACACAATTGATGCATATAACTTTATTAATGCAATTAATCCTAAACAATATTTTAGTGGTGAAATTGTTACTGGCGCCGAAATTAATGTTGTTGTTGAAAACAACTTGTTAGAATGTTTGATTTATAACTTTGATATTGAAAAAATTAAAGATGCCGATTTTTTAGATAAAGAATGGCGTGAAAACAAAGCTCGACTTATTGCTCACGAACTTGGCAAAAAAGCAAGAAGAATGGGTTTAACTATTAGCGATGAGTATTTTAAACAACCATTATATAACACAGGATTTTCTGAGTTTTATGATGAACTTAACTCACACAGCCAAAACCACAAATTTTTGGTTAAACACAAACTACTAACTAAACGTGACTTTTTTAGAAACGGATTTTCGGTTAGTCATGGAATTTTTTCGATTGACCTTAGCAAATATTATATTACCATTGAAGAACTAAAACCAATTGTTAACGCTTGTGGTGGAACAATGGTGTTGGCTCACCCGTTTGGAGTTTATAAAATACGAAAACCAAAAGCTCTAATAAAACGCTTGGCTAAAAACAACTTGGTTGATGGTTTTGAATGCATACACTATCAAATTAATTTAAGCCAAACAAAATTTTTAACAAAACTTTGCAATAAATATGGATTAGTTAAAACTGCTGGAAGTGATTTTCATAAGGCACACCACATTTTGGGTTACTCTTATATGTCGAATCTAAAAACAATTATTGATAACAAATTCCATTTTGCATAACAAAAAACGCTCAATAATGAGCGTTTTTTTATTCCCACACTAAAAAGTGATTTTTGCCACAGTTTGCAAAGCTGTTGTTGCAACAACTGCCACAATTACACCAATTGTTACAACATTTGTTAGGTGGAGCATAACTAAAATTGAACACATAACTAAAAACAAACACTTTATTTCCTCCATCCCTCCCTAATAAATTATATTAATATTGCACATTTTTTGTTATGTATTGTTTTGTTGTTGTGTTATACTAAGCATATAAAATTAAAGGAGCCACATTATGGCAGCACAACAAGTTATTGAAACTTACTATAACACATTAAAGCATTTGCGCGTTGCACAACCATTTATTGAGGATATTGCAGAAATAGATGCAATGCTAGTTAATTTTGATTATGACGAAGCAGAAACTTTGATTGATTATATGTTAACAAAATATGAACAAGATTTTACTTTAATTGGCAAACATTTAACAGGCGTTTTAATAATGAATAAAAAAGATGTGCCAACAAAAAATGGTGCCGATTTAAGAAATGATTTAATATATTTAAAAAACTGCATAATAATTTCGGGAGCTGTTCATTGTGACATTGAAGACACAATTTATTCAGCAATTAAAAAGATAAACCGAAGCAACAAAAATTAAAATTGGGTATTTACTTACCCTTTTTTATTTGGTATAATATTAATAGTTAAAACTTGTTGGAGGTTTTTATGGCAAACGTTTCCATCGAAAAACAAAAATTACAAGAATTTTTAGCTTTTAGCGACTTTTCGGAAGCATCGTTAAGAGCAATTACAGCAATGGTTAACTCGGGCATGACACAAGAAGAAGTTTCTGAGTTTTTTAGCCGTGCAAACGAAGTGTTTTTTGGTAATCCAGATGTTAAAATTGCTAACACTTCAGTTGAAGTAATTAACACATACTGCAACTTTTTAACAGGCATTGTAGCAACCCAATCAAAAAATGGTGTTGTTGGCGATGTTCTTATTAGCGATTTAGCATTAAATGTTAAACTTGCAGATTTTCAACAAAAATTTGCAAAAATTATTAGAGCAAATCCTGATTGCTTAACCCAACCTTCAAAATCAAACACTCCATCAACTGCAACATTAAATGGTTGGAAAACAATGATTGAACAAGATATTGCTGATTTAACATATTTTAAAATATCAACAATTTTTGATCCTATATATTTGCAAAACGATTTTGCTAAACGTAAATATAATGCAATTTTAGATCCAAAAACTAGCGCTATTTCGAGCGAATATGATCAATTAAGAGCAACAAGTTCAAACGAATTTGAACTTTCGGAATCATACAGCGACGAAACTTATGATAAGCAACAAGCTTGCAAACAAGCTTGCATTGAATACCTTGAATCATTAAAAGTTTCAATTGCAGAAAAAGCACAAATTAATGCATTAAATGCAACTCGTGCTAGAACAAAAAAATAAACAAAAAAGAGTTCAATCGAACTCTTTTTTTATTGCTTATTTAAAAATTGTTTAACTTGTTCTAATGCTCTGCCCCTGTGCGAAACCAAATTTTTTTCATCATCAGAACAAAGACCAAAGCATTTGTTTAAGTCATTTGAAAAAAACAAGCAATCATATCCAAAACTGGTATTTCCTGTTTCGACTGTTAAAATAGATCCTTCGGTTTTACCAAAGAAAATGTTTTCGTTGCCATTTGGATCAACAACAGCCATTGCACACATAAAAAACGCACTACGATCCGTTTTGTTTTTAAGGTTATTTAACAGCTTTTCTCTATTTTTTGGTTCGTTATGATCTCCCGAATATCTGGCACTATAAATTCCAGGCTCGTTATTTAAAGCTTGCACACACAAACCACTATCATCGGCAATAACAAAAGCATTAATGTTGTTATCCTTTAAAAATTTGTGCGCAGCTCTTGCTTTTATTAATGCATTTTCCTCAAAACTTAAACCATCTTCTACAATATCATCAAAAAAACCAATATCTTTAAGACTAACAATTTTGTAATCTTGCATAATTTGCGAAACTTCTTTTATTTTGTGACCACTGTTAGAAGCTAAAACAATTGTTTTCATATCACATCCCCTTTATTAACTTAATTATATTAACACATAAACAAAAAAGCAAGGATTAAACCTTGCTTTTTATTATTTACGTCTTTTACCTTTTGTAAGATCTTCATATCCATTTCTGCGACGTTCACGTTCTTCTTTTTCGCGACGTTGTGCTTCAATGCGACGACGTTTTTCTTCTTTTTCTTGTTCTAATCTAACATAAGCTCTCATTTCGGAAACAGTTTGAGATGTAGCAGTATCAACACCTTGGCGATTTAAAGATCTTTCAACACTTGCTAGTGGATTTTCTGGATTGTATTCGTAAGGGTTTGTGTAAGTTTTTTCCATATGTGTGCTAGCATAAACTTTTCCTTCAACTCTATCGGCTCCACTAATTTTAGCTTTAACAGTATCGCCCAATGTTAATATAACCTTACCATTTGACATTAAAGCCACACGTGATGGAGGAATTGAATATTTTTCTGCAAAATCTTCAACTGGAATTTCGATTTTAATACGTTTTGGAGTTTCAATAACAATGCATCTATCGGTAATAACTCTAACTTTACCTTCAACAATATCGTTAATGTGTTTTTCAGCATAAATTGCTGCACAAATATCTTGAGCAAGAGCATCTGCATTATCAATTGCTGTTTCGCGCGAACTTAAATGCAAGCCACATTCTTTAACATAATCTTCACTAAATGCAACTCTGCCATGATTAATAAATTCTTTAATAGCATGTTGAGCAATTAAGTCACAGTCTCTTCTAATACCTGCTGTAATATGCAAATATAATGGGCTACTTAATGCATTGTGACATAGTAAATCTTCTCTAACTTCGCCACTAGCATCAGTTGGATGTGGAATATATGAATATTTAGCTTTATCTAATGAGGTTTTAATAACATGTTTTGCAGCAGCTTCATAATCTTGTCCTGTAACTTGATCAATTAAGCGTTGTAAACTTGTGTTGCTAACATCTCCATTAAAGCTAACACCCAAACACTCCATAAAACTTCTTAGTCGTTCTGCTTTAAAATCACCTGGTTCACCATGAACACGATATAATGTGTTTAAGTGATGTTTTTGTGAAAATTCGGCAGCAACTTCGTTTGCATTAATCATTAATGCTTCAATAATTTCCATGCTTGGTAAGTGAATGCGAGGTTCTAAATCTAAAACATCGGTTTTGTCTTCGCTTAACACAAATTGAATTTCTTGATCGTCGGCAAGTTTTAGTGTGCTTCTAGAATTATAGAATTTCCAAATTGCATCTGCAACTTTTTTGTTTAAAACCAAAGATTCATCAATAGTTGCAGGTTCAACAACTTTACCGTCTCTTTTTGCCCTAGCAACCATTTGAGCATAAATTCTATCAATTTCGGCATCGCCCCATTCATCAAATTTTTGTTGTGCTAAGTTATAACTTATTTTTTGTTTGCTATTAATAACAGCTTGAAAAATGTCGGAACTAATACGTTCGCCAGTTGTTGGATCAATAACCGATTTCATGCAAAGGGTTAATCTGTCAACATTAGGGTTTAATGAACAAATACCAGCAGCAAGTTCATCGTGTGGCAACATATCAAATGCACTACCTGGAACATATAATGTAAAGCCTTGTTGCATAGCTTCGTTCCAAAGAGCCATTCCTGGTCTTACATATTCGGTAACATCTGCAATTGCAGCATATGTTACATAATTTCCATTTTCATCAATTTCGGTGTAAACAGCATCATCCATATCTTGGCAATCTGCTGGGTCAATGGTTGTAAATAATTTATCTCTCAAATCAACATAGTCTGGTTTTGATCCATCATACATAGCAGGATCAATTGGGGTGCCATTTGCATTAACTAAATTAATTTTTGAATAATCCACTTCGCTAGGGATGTGTTGCATTTCTTCAATTGCTCTATCGCTTCTTTCTAATATAACACCGGCTGATTCAGCCAAAGCACGCATTTCTGCCATTGGGGAACCAACCAAGCCATAAACTTTTCTAACAACGCAAGTATCTTCGCCACCAACAAAGTTATTTACTGTTACTGTAACAATTTTACCAAGCATTTCGCGCAATTGTTTTTTATCGGAAGAAAGAACAATTAATGGTTTAACAGATTGTCCAGCTTTGTGACGTGGCATAAATTCAAAATCACCATTGTCGTTTTGAACAATCATACCTGCTAAAATTTTGTTAGGAGCAACTTTAATTCCGTTTGGAGTTGTGTCACTAACACTAACAAGTCCGGTAATCATTGCTTGTCCGTTTTCGTTAACAATAAAGTTAACTGTGCTGCCCGAAACATAATTTCCACAATATTCAGCAGGAACAATTAGTGGTTTGTCTTGTCCTTTTGCAACAATTTGACCACCTTGTTTTGGGTTTAGGAAAAAGAATGTTCCAACACTGCTTTTTGAGTTTAATACTTTACCACCAACAATGGTAATAAAACCCTCTTCTTGCAAGCCTTGCAAAGCATCTCTTGCTTTGTTTCCAGTAATTTTTAATCTCTTTTTTAAAACTTCAACAATTGAATGTTGTGGTTGACCAAACAAATCTGCTCCATTTGTTCCAACCAAAACCTTATATGCTAATGCTTGTAGCACTTTTTCATGTCCTGTTCTTGCCATATTTTACACCCCTTATTTATTGATTATATTCTACCATACTTGTGTTTAAGTTTCAATAGCCATTTTTGAGTTTGGTTAATAAATCCAAATAAAAAAGTGCACCCCACCAAGTGTTTTGCACAAATTTTAATATTTTTTGTTGTTAATATTTAATTTTAAAAATAAAATTAATTTGCTATACTCTATTTAAGTATGAAATCAAATCAAAAACAACTAGGCGTTTTATGCCATGTAAGCTCAATACCAAACAAATATGGAATTGGTGATTTTGGAAAACAAACTTTAAGCTTTGTTAAATTTTTGGCAAGTCAAAAAATTAATATTTGGCAAACTTTGCCACTAAATCCAACAAACAAATATAATTGCCCATATGGAGCACATTGTTCGTTCACTTTTGACGAAATGTTTGTTGATGTTGAAGATTTGGTTAAACAAAAACTTGTTAAAAAAAGTGAACTAACAAAATTAAAATGAATTCTGGAGCTCCAACATCGTTTACTTCAAGGCAAACGAACACTTCATGTTCCCTGTAAAAGCAGAAAAACTTCGTATTTTATCAATTGCTTACAACAACATTTCTCCACAAATTAAAAATCAAGTTTTGCAGTTTGCTCAAAACAAACCTAAAATGGTGGATTATGGATATTACAAAGTGTTGTTAAAACACTTTAATGTTGACGATTGGCACAAAACAAATAAAGCATATTGGAACAAGCAAACTCCCGAATATAAAGAGTTTTTTGAGTTAAACAAAACCGAAATTTTTAAACACGTGTTTTTTCAGTTTGTGCTAACAACTCAATGGCACAAAGTAAAGCAATATGCAAACAGTTTGGGCATTAGCATTTTGGGCGATATGCCGGCATATTTAGAGCCGCCATCGTTAGATGTGTTTTTAACACCCGAAGTATTTAAACTTGATAAAAACTTAAATCCATTAGCTTTTGGTGGATCACCTGCCGATGTTTTTAATTCGGTTGGACAAAACTGGGGAACATGTGTATACGATTGGAAATATTTAAAGGCCACGAACTACAACTGGACGCTAGATCGTATAAAAACCATGCAAAGCTATTACGATATTGTTAGAATTGACCACTTTCCTTCTGTTGTAGAACATTTTGAAATTGATGCTTACAACAATAAAACAACCCGATGGGTTAAAGCTGGTGGTGTAGATTTTTTCAACACACTTAAAAACCAAGGATTAATTAACAATTTGGTTGTTGAAGATGTGGGAATTTTAACTAAAGATTGCCATGATGTAATAAAACAATTCAACTTAACCGGCATGCGTATTTTACAATATGCTTTTGATTCCGATAACAACAATCCATATTTGCCACACAATGTTGAAAATAATTGTATATATTACTTAGGCACACACGATAGCAACACATTTGTTGGTTTTTTAAACGAAAATCCAAATCTAAAACAAAACTTGCAAAAATATTTTAATATAACCGACAACAATAACTGCAACATTTTAATTCATTGTGTTAAACAAATGCTTAACAGCAAAGCAAATATGATAATTTTGCAAATACAAGATTTTTTAATGCAAGATCAATCGTTTAGAATAAATTATCCTGGAGTTGCTGCCAATTGTTGGGAATATAGAGTTAACAACAAATATAAAAAGCAATTTGTAAAAACAATAAAACAACTAAATTGGAGATAATAATGGTAACACTTTTAATACTAGATGGCTTTGGCATTAATCCAAATAGCGTTGGTAATGCCATAAAATTACAAGGCACACCAAACCTTAATAAACTAAACGAATATCCAACCACCACTCTTTTAGCTAGTGGCGAACATGTGGGTTTAACAGAAGGTCAAATGGGAAACAGCGAAGTTGGACACTTAAACTTAGGTGCAGGCAGAATTGTTTACCAAGATCTTCCTAAAATAAATAAAGAAATTAAAGATGGTTCCTTTTTTAACAATCCTCAACTTTTAAAAGTTATGCAACATGTTAAAAACAATAATTCCAACCTACACTTAATGGGCTTGGTTAGCGATGGTGGGGTTCATTCACACCAAAAACATCTTTATGCTTTAATTGATATGGCAAACAAAAACGGAATTAAAAATGTTTTTATCCATGTAATAACCGATGGTAGAGATACTTTACGCGATAGCGGTGTTGGTTACATAAAACAATTAGAAGAAGTTTGCAAAGGCAAAGCAACCATTGCAACCGTTTGTGGCAGAGTTTATACCATGGATCGTGAACTTAGATGGGATAGAGTAAAGCTTAGCTATGATTTGCTAATTAACGCACAAGCTAAAAACAATGCAACAAGCGCAACACAAGCTTTGTTAAACAGCTACAAAAACAACATCTTTGACGAATTTGTTGAACCAACAATAATTGGCGATCCTCACCCGGTTTGCGAAAACGATGGCTTTATATTTTTCAACTATCGCACCGATAGAGCTAGAGAAATTACACAAGCATTAACTCAACGTCCTTTCAATCATTTTAATGTTAAAACTTTCAACAATTTTGAATATTGCTGCATGACTGAATATAGCGCAGATTTTAAAGATATATTAGTAGCATATCCCCCAGAAAAAGTAACAGAAAATCTATCAAAAATTATTGCAGATGCTGGTCTTACACAATTTCACACTTCCGAAACAACCAAATATGCACACGTAACATTTTTCTTTAATGGTGGAGAAGAAAAA
>CALDPW010000190.1 GCA_937911885.1 uncultured Clostridia bacterium
CTTTTAAAGCATTTGTTAAATATTGTTCGTATGAAGCATCGCCAGTTGGATTATATATGCCCGCAACGCCAACATCTCCAATTTTAACAATGTTTGTTTCTGCGCCATAATCGTATGTTTGTCCGCTAATGGTTACAGTTTTTGTTACTTTAATAATTGGATTTATAACATCGTTGCCTTGACTATTTTTTGCAACAAAGTATGGAACAGCAAGTAATTGCATGTTTGATTCTTCAAATCCAACAAAGTTTGCAGTTGTTCCTGTTGGAACATCAATGTAATAAACATATCTTGGTTTGTATGAGCCATCTGATGTTAATACATTGTTAATTCTTTCAAGTGTAAATGTTTTATTGTTAATTTTTAGGTGTTCCAAACTATCAATTGTATTAATGTGTAAAATTGAGAAGTTTGCGCCTGTAAATGTTCTGTTTGCTAATAAATAATATCTAATGCCCGAAGCTTGGTTTTGTGTTAGGTTAAATGTTTTATCAATTGAACCGTAAACAAAATCCATCTTACTTGTTAAGTCACTATTTAAAATAAATGTTTGTTGATTTTGATCTGTAGATTTTGTTACTACAAATTGACCGTTGTTTTCAACAATATTTTTTGTTCCAGATGTGTAATAGCTTAGTTCACTATTATTAATTGCATTAACAACATTAATTGTAATCACACAACTTAAACTTGTGTTATAAATTGATGAGATTGTTAATGTAACAACACCCGATCCTTTTGCAACTAAGCATTGTTTACCAGCTGCATTTTGTTCAATACTTAAAATTTGAGTGTTAGAACATCTTACATTAAATTTATCTTTACCAATAAAGCTTGGTATTGAAATATAACGTAAAACATCTTCAAACAAATATGTGTTTTTGCTAATAATTTGATTATTAACTCTGTTTGTTAACGAATTAATTTCGCTTTGTTTTAGATTTGATTTTCCAAACAATAAGTTGCCAGAGCTAATATCATAGTTATCTTGACTTAATGAATGATAATACAATGTTGTTGCAAAATCAGCTTCTTGAGCCCAGATGTTTTGCATATTTGAATGCAATTCAACTGTAATGCTTGTTGGTGGGAAGTTTGCTAAAAGCTTAATAGTAGCAAGCATATCGCTATCGGCTTCCACCTTTTCTTTAGATAGTAATACAGGAAGTCCATTATTAATTGAACTATAATAATACCATCTATAATTTTTTAACACATTGTAAGCATCATCTACGTTTAATGAATCTTCTGCAATATTTAATCCGTTTGCAACTACTCCATCATTTGTTAAATCGTAGTAGTTATAAACTGTTTTTAATGAGCTAACATCAGCATTGCTTTCTAAATTATAAACCGAAGCTGGTGTTTTGCTATATTTTTGAAGTATTGCAGCATCAATACCATCGTTTAAGGTATCGAATAATCCACCAATTTTAATACCTGGTCGATTATATGAATAATATAAGTAATCTGTGTTATTAAATGAAACATTATAAACAGGTTGTGTTGCATCTGCAATAAATTCAAATTCTTGGTTAATATCTACATATTTATTCAACATTTTATAAACATGTGTGGATGAAACGTTGTTTCCAACAAAACCAATTCCAACTTCGTTGTTATATGGTCCCGACACATAAGTGTTAATAATGTTGTTGTAGTAATTAATATTTTCACCATCTTTAACAATTGGATATGGAGCATAATAATACTCTGTTATTTCCTCAATTGGTTCAATGCTGGTGTCGTAAATTTCACCATAGTTCAAACCAGTTTGTTGTGCCAAGCTTGCATCACCAATAATATATCCGCGTTGAGCTTGAACTTGTGCATCTGCCGAAACAGGAGCATTAATAATTCCACCAACAAAATAGTTATCAATAATTTGAATAACGTTTTTAGATTGTCCAATAAGTCCTGCAACATTTGCATTGTATCCTTGAACACCAGCGTTTACTGAGTTGTTTTGAATAAATGCATTGTTTGATTGACCAATAAGTCCGCCAACATTATATTTTTCAGCTGATCTTTCAAGCAGAACATCACCATAATATTGACCATTTGTAGCAAGAGCTTCCCATCTATTTACAAGTGTTTGACTATTTAAATAACTATAAACTGAGTTGTATTCTAAAATATTTGTGAATACTAATTTTAATGTTGCTGTAAATGGCTTGCTTGTATAAGTTGTTACAGCATAAATACGATTGTTATCTATAACAATGTTTGCATCTTTGTGAGCTTGATCAATTTCGCTACCATCACCTAGTGTTTGATAGAATAAGCCTGTGTAACTACCAATTAATCCACCAACATTGTTATAACCCGAAACAGCTGTTTTATAATCAGCAATTGATTCGCCTTCCAAAACTTCAACATGGTTGCTTGAAACTTTGTTGATTTTTGCCTTAACCAAAGTTTTAACTATGGTTTCTACCGAAATAACACCTTCTGCACCATTTGCATCAACATATGATTGAATTGTAAATGATGAACCATTTTTAACAATAATTACATTTGCTGATGTTGTGTTTGGTTTGTAAACATGCGCTTTTGATGTTGTTCCGTAGTTTACGTTTTTGTTTGTAACTTCTAACACTGCTAAATGTTCACGATTTAAATCAGTAGAAACATTATAGAATCTGCGTGTGAAGTTTAATAACGAACTTACAATTGAATCGTTAGAAATATCTGCATCTAAATCACTTGCTAACAAATCTAACACTGTTACAGCATCATCGTTATAAGCATCATTTTGTTCACGAACAAGTAAGTTTTCATAGGTTACGTATTCGATGTTAAGCAATTTTAAGAATGATACTAATGTGCTTGCATCGTTAATTACAATACCATTAATAAATGTTTGTCCGTTGTTGTTTAGTTTTACAACGGTGTTTTCGCTTGTTCCAATTAAGCCACCAATATTGCTAAAACCTTTAACCAATGGTGTTACGGTATTATTTTCAACTGCTCCTGCATTGTAACCAACAAGTCCACCAACATTGTTTAGTTTTGCTTCAGGATTGCTAATAGCTTTGTTACTTGGAAGCATTGCTTTAACTTTGTAGTTATAAATTTCACCATTGTTAAATCCTGCAAGACCACCATATGCAGAATTATCATGACTGCTTGTTTGAACGCGAGAATTAATGCTTGCTACAATATCAGATTCATTAATACCATTTGAAGCACTAATATTTTCTGTTTTTTGAATAATAGCTTTGTTGTTAAATCCAACAAGTCCACCAACATATGAAACATTTGTTGCAATTCCTACATTGATTTCAATGTTAACAACAACATCTAAAATTTGAATAGGTGTTGTATCTGTTGAATTTAATAACTCAACTGCTGCATTGTTTGCTTGATAAGCTCCAATATTTTCGTTGCGTGAATTAATTAAGCCTGAAGATTCGGCTGTGCCATTTTCAACACTCAAATTTGGATTGTTAACAAAACCAACAACGCCACCAACAAAGAAGTTAATGCTTGAAGACAATGTTGAACTTGAACCAATATAAATACCAGTAGTTTGTGATGCTAAAACGTGTTCTTGATTATCAAAATATGATCCATTAAAGTTATCAACACCACTTAAATCGTCAACAATAATATTTTTAATTGTTCCTTCGCTATAACCTGCAATTGATCCAACATAATAGTTGTTTGTTGCAATTAGCGCAGGGTTTGAAATATATAATCCATTAATAACAACGTCTTCAACAACACCTGTTGATCCAATCATTGCAAACAATCCCATATATGCATGTGATTGAGTTATTTGCAAGTTAGATAAATAGTATTGACGAGATTCAATAACATCACCAGCTGTGTTATATGTTTTGTTAACACCACTAAAGCTTCCTTTAAATGGAACTACATTATCAGCATCAACATAACCAAGTGGTTTCCATTCTCCAATGTTAATATTATCTGCCAACACATAATGAGCATTCATTGCTGAATTGATTTTTTGTAAATCCTCAACTGTTTCAACTTGATATGGAGCATAACGTGTTCCATTTAAAATGCGAATTGTAATTTCGGTGTAAGTTGCACCCATTCCGCCAATAACTGAAACAGAGTCTTTTGTCCAAATAGTAATTTTAGCAGTTGAATATTCAGATAAGATTTTAGTTTTTGCAGTTACAATTAATTTTCCTGTTGCGTTATTAATTTCAACATCAATTGCACTGTTGTTTGAAATAACATCTAAGTCTTTTAAAAGTGCTGTTTTAGGATAAATTTCAAAACCGATTGATTTAACATTGTTTACAGTATAACCAGTATCGGTATATCCTAAGTCACGTTCGTCAAATGTAATGAAATATTCTTTTTCACCACTGTTTGTTTGAACTGTTTCAACATCGTCAAACAAGAAATATTCTACTTTTGTTGGTTTTAAAACGTTAAAGTTAATATCAACTTGACGAGTAGCATCAGCCATTTGTCCATTTTCGTTAATATAGTGTTGACCAATACGGGCAATTAATTTAAACGAAACATTTGAAACAACTGATTCTAAGAATCCACACGATACAACAGCTTTGTTAATATCATTTTCAAAAATTTTAACAATAATTGAAATGTTGCGAAGTTGTGGACGAAGAGTGTATGTATAGGTTTGAGTAGTAGCATCGTAAGCTTCTGAGCTCAAATCGTCGGTGCGTAAATTATATGTAACGCCGTTGTAAACAACCAACCATTCAATGTCATCAAATGTATATGAAGCGTGTGCTGGTTGAGTGTTTAATGTAACTTCGTAGCTACCAACTTCTTCTTTTTGAACTACGTTAATAGTGTCGTAGTTATATAGGGTTACCTCTTTTTGGAAAACAGTAATATCCGAAAGAGGAACGTGAACAGTAATATTTATTTTAAATGTTGCAACACGTTGTTTAACACCAAAGTTATCATAACCGGTAATTTTAATTGTTACACCAGTTGTTCCTTTAACGTTTTGTGTTTGCAATTTATATCCTGCAATTTCTCTAGCAATTTCACGATTGTCAGTTGTAGCTTCATAATATAAAACATCTGGTAATTCTGAATATTGCTCACCATTAATGGTAAATGAGATTGGTAATTGCAAATTATTTTTAACTGTAATAGTTTCAGGTGTGTATTCAG
>CALDPW010000191.1 GCA_937911885.1 uncultured Clostridia bacterium
CTATTAAAATTGCAACTATTGCAGCAAAAGCTAAAAAACAAGCAATACCTATTCCAATTTTTTTTAATTTATTTGCATCTAAGCTAAAACTTACGCCCCTGCTTTTTCCACCCTTACCCGAAGAATGACGTTTTAAATCCTTCTTTTTAATAACATACATTGGAACGCCACGATTATTAGAGGTGTTTGGTGAATCAAAAAAATCCCTAGCGCCAACATTTTTATTGTCGCTTTCGGCTTGCCCTGCTTTTTTAAACACACTAACCTCTTGCTTTTTTTTATTATTTGATAGCAAATATGGTTTTTTAATGTTATATTTTTCTTCTCGCTGTTTTTGTTGTTGCATTATTGAATCTAGCAGAGCTTCATTATTTTTATTTTTATCTTCTTTTTTATTAAAATAATTATCCGACATTTTACCTTCTTAAAAATTTATGCATCACCTAAAATTAAGCGATGCATAACAAGTAATTACATATTGTAATATTCAATTTTATCTTTTAAAACAACATATTCGCTTGGTTCAACATTTGCACCAGCACGATATGATAATGTTTTGCGAGTGTTAAACACTAGCGCAAGAATAACTCCTATTGCAAACACAAACCAGAACACCAAGTGAACAACTACATGTAGTTTCCAAGATAAGCATAATCCTAAAATGCTCATGATTAATGAGATTAATCCCACACTTAAACTAACATATGCAACAGTTGCGTTTTTATAGTATGATTTTTCTTTTGCAGTGTAAGCTTCATCGATTGGTTGTTTTGAATCAACTTCTAAATGAATAATGTCTGTGGTGTAATATAAAAGCGAATCCAAAACTCTTAATTGACGATTTTTGCCAGGTAGTTGATTAATTGTTTTAACAACATCACAATCTAGCAATTGAATATCGGTTTCAGCATTAACATCTTTAAAAACATTAAGAAGTTTAATACCAATTGCATAAATTGCTCCCCTAATAGCTTCAGCAATTTTTCTAAAACCACGATAAACCTTTTTAAGATAAACAATTTTATTGCCAGCTTGATGGCTTGTTATAAATGCTTTAATTACATCAACATTAAGTTCTTCTTTTGCAGAATAAATAATTGTTGCTTCATAATTTTCGCATTTTTCCATTGCAAGAGTAATAAGTTTGTATTGATCAACTGGTCTATCAACCATAAACGCTTTAACATTTTTGTTATCAATAAAATCATTTCTAATTTTTGAAAACAATGCGCTTAATTTTGAATTTAGAGCAAAAATAATATCAAATTCAATACCACAATCGGCACAAGCCTTTTCAACTGCATCATGTGCTGCCTTAACATCATATTCAGTAAGTAGTGGAACAATAAATCCGTATTTCATAAATACAACCTCAAAGAAATAAATTCTACTATTAGTATAACTAAAACACAAAATTTTAGCAAACATATTAAACTTATTTGCACCACTTAAAATTAAGTTAATTGTTTGCTATATATCACTTTTTTTTATACAATAAATTTGGAGATATAATATGAACTTACAAAACAGCAAAAAACTATATGAACACGCAATAAAAAACAACTACGCTATTGGTGCTTTTAATTTTGTTAATTTAGAAACTTTGCAAGCAATTATTGATGCTGCAAAACTTGAAAACAGCCCAATTATTGTTCAGTGCTCACAAAGTGCAATAAAATATGCGGGCATTAAAAACATTGTTGCACTAGTAAAACAAAATGCATGCGTTCCAATTATTTTAAACCTAGATCACGGCAAAACATTTGAGGATTGTAAAAATGCAATTGATAATGGTTTTACCAATGTTATGATTGATGCTAGTTCCCTACCGTTTGAACAAAATGTTGAATTAACAAAAAAAGTTGTTGATTACGCACACAAGCACAATGTTACTGTTGAAGCAGAACTTGGAATTTTATCAGGAATAGAAGATCACATAAATTGTGATGACGATGATGCAAAATTCACCAATCCAAAACAAGCAAAAGCTTTTGTTGAACAAACTGGTGTTGATAGTTTGGCAATAGCAATAGGAACCAGCCACGGAACACATAAATTTGATGGCGATCCAAATTTGCGATTTGACATACTAAATAAAATTGAGCAAGAACTTCCTAACTTCCCGTTAGTATTACATGGTGCAAGTTCAATACCTAAAAACATGTTAGATTTAGCAACAAAATATGGTGCTAAATTAAGTGGCGCAAATGGCATACCCGACACAATGCTAAACAAAGCAAGCACACAACACAACATTGTTAAAGTTAATGTTGATAGCGATTTACGAATTGCTTTTACTGCAGGTATTAGACAATCACTTTTCGAAAATCCCGAAAATGTTGATATTCGAAAATATTTAACAATAGCAAAACAAAACGTAACCGAAGTGGTTAGATACAAACTTAAAAACGTGTTTAATAGTTTTAACAAAATACAATAGTTTTTGTCAAAAAGTGGTATATTTTATAACATATACCCATATAGTAACAAACAAAAGACGTGTGTTAATAATAACCACGTCTTTTTACTATATTTAATTTTTTATTTAACAATACATTATCAAAGCAACAAAAAAAGCAAACCAAACGGTTTGCTTTTTTTAATTAATCTTCTAGCATATGCTTAATTTCATAAAGATTATCCAAAGTCAAATCTTCAGCATTAAGCTCATCGTAAGCATCTTTAAAGGCTTTTTTAACAGCATCAGAATACTTATCACTTTTGCTAGCAATTTCTTTCATTTTTTTAGCAAGATTAACAACTTCTTCTTTTGTTTTAAAATCAATAGCTTTAATAATGCCTTCAATTACTTGAAATTTATACATATCTGTGTTTGCCATTATATTCTCCTTTTATGATGTTTATTTTTTGCCACCTGCACCAGCAGCTGGTTTTTTAGGTACCATGCCAGCAGCAGCAACTTGTTCTTGAACTCTACCAGTAACAGCTTCACCAAGTGTTTTACCTGTTGCTGTAAATACTGTTGTTCCAGCAAGTGCTTTTATTTCTTCAGGTTTTGCAGTTGTTAAATCAATACCTTTAGCTTTTGCAGCTTTAACCAATTCAATAGCAGCAGCTCCAAGTGTTTTTTCATCAAAGATTCCATCGCCATAAACATGTAGAATAACGTTTCTTAATGAGCAATCCTCTGTGTTTTCTGGAGGAATTAATGATCCTTCTTCTTCACCTTTCTTAAATGCACCTGTTCTATCATGAAGAGCTGTTAGTGCTTCTTCGTATGTTACAGGTTTTTCAAGTTCAGCAGGATGTTCAACAGCATTTAAGCTTCCTCTAACAACTGTTAAATCATAAGTTACATCAATACCTTGACTTCTTAAGTATTTTGTCATTTTTGGAATTGATAAAGTTTTACCGTCTTTGTTGTATAATATGAATTTTCTTCG
>CALDPW010000192.1 GCA_937911885.1 uncultured Clostridia bacterium
TGGAGAAATCGTTTGAAGGAATACCGTATCATCTTCCACGATCGTATTCCCGATACGCTTGCGTGCCTGCAAATCGGATTTGATATGATGATTTCCTTTCTGCTTACACATCATGCGCTGACCGATTCGGAAGCAGAGAATATGAAAGAAGTCTACAAATTAGTGGATATAAAAACCAGGATTGGAACCAATATGGTGGTTATAAGAAATTAAAATTTAATAAGTCTCTATTAAAAAGATTTATGTTATTTACATTCACGAATCCGAATTTTTAGCTCCATTAATCAAAAAAGTAAACGAACGTTTTGGATTGAATATTATTGAAGCTAAAAACATTGGACCAGTTGTTGGTTCGCACATAGGCATTGGTGCAGTTGGAATTGCATGCTTGCGTAATTACTAAAAAGTAGAGCTTTGGCTCTATTTTTTTTGTTAACAAAATGGTGGGGCGCTATCATATAAAGTTATTAGTAAATTTTTTAGGTGAAGCTATGAATCCATTATTTTTTAACAAAACAAAACAACAAGCCAAAACTCCCGAGCCCAATTTTGATGTTTCGTTTGTAAATTTGAGCAATCAGTTGTGTGCAGCCATAAACAACCTAACAGGTAACATGGTGCTAATTAACAAAGTTGAAAGTCTTAATTCAAATCAACAAGTTAGCAACAATTCAAGGTTGCAACCATTTTATGGCGCAACAATAAAAATAAAATCACACTCGTGCGCAAACCTTGGTTTTAGTGTTGTTCCAAATCAAACCTTAACCATGCAACAGTTGGTGGTAAAAACAGCAAAACAGGTTTATTTTAACTACTTAACATTGCTAAACGAGTTGGATAATTTATTAAAACTTGCAAATCAAAGCCAAGCCGAAACACTAATTTTGCAAAAACAACAAGCCTTAACTAGCGTTGAGGTTATTAAAAACATAATAAAAGTGGTTGCGTTTAACCAAAATCCAGTTTTTGATAAACCCATGGTTAAGCCACAAAACATGTTTTGTTCAACTTTGCACCAAGCAACCTTAACAGCCAACAAAATTGTTGAAGGTTTAATAAAACTAAACACTCAAATTTTTCAAGATCAAATTAGCAACCAACTAACCATTTTGGCACTAATAGCAAAAAATATTAAAAGCTGCCTTGGCTTAATGCTTGTTGGTTGCAAAAATTAAAGCACCTAGTGTGCTTTTTTGTTTGTGCAAAATAACCAAATTTTAATTTTTTTTAAATAAATTTTTACGCAAACAAAATTAAAAGGCAAAAATTTCCATAAAAAAAGCCAAATAATAAACACTTTAACACACATTATAGTAATAGATAAAATTATCAAAATATTATAAAACTATGTTAAAAAAGTTGTCTAACTTGGTAATATTTTGTATAATTCTAGTAGAAATCTATTATAGGAGAATTAAGATGGATAAACTAAAAAAACTTAATGGGAGTATGATTGCAGCAATCGTGTTAAGTGTTTTACTTATCATGAGCTTAACTGCTGGTGCAACCCTTGCTTGGTTTAGTAGTCGTGACGCTGGTGTCCGCACATTAACCATGGGTGAGGCAGTAGTTGTTACAATCAGTGACCAAAACGCAAGCCAAACCTATCGTCAAGGTGATGGCCAATTATCAATGATCCTTCCTGTTGATGAAGCTACAAACGGTTTATTGCCAGGTATGAGCATTACTCCAAACCTTAAAGTTCAACTTCAAGGTTCAAATACAAATGCTTTACTTCGTGCAAGATTTATCACAACTGTTGAGTATCCTCACAACTACGAAGACGCAGCATACACCGACAGAGCAAAATATCCTAACAAAGATGGATATACCGAAAATGCTGGTGGTGCAGTATTAGACGCAGTAACTTTCCCAAATGATTATATCTATTCTGGCGTAATGTATTATGACTATTACGACTACCAAGGTAGATTAATCAAATACATGGAATGGGATGGACAAGGCGCAGCTCCAACCGAAGGCGTTCCTCCTGGATCTGGCACTCTAACATCTGATGGCAAATATGCCCTAGATAAAAATGGTGCTCGTATTCAAGTAAACGTGTTGCCTGAACCTGGTGACGAACACTCAGTTTCAATTCAATTAACACGTGTTAAAGTAAGAAAAGCAATTCACGATGCAGTTTCACTTTCAAGTGGAGAAACAATGATTGCTGGTATCGCAGTTGAAAACAGCGAAATCAATGCTACAAACGCAGCTGCTTACGAACTACGTCAACGTGGATCAGACTTAACTGATGCAGTTAACAAAGTTTTAAGACCAATCTTATCGTAGAGTTCAATAATTGCTCTTATTGTTGTTGTTTTACCCGTGCCCGGCCCGCCTGTTATA
>CALDPW010000193.1 GCA_937911885.1 uncultured Clostridia bacterium
TGACGAACTTTTAGAAGTTTGTTCAAAAGTTACCAATCTATACCACTCAAAAGGTTACTTAACATCATATGCAACAGTTTCGGGAACAACCTATAATCATAGTGGTAGTGCTGTTTCGGTTTCGGCATTAAGTAATGCATATTTTGGACAAACTAATTATAAATTTATTAGATTTGCAAACCAAAGTTCTAGTGTTGCTTTTACATTCACAACAACAAGCACACGTTACTACTTACGTGTTGAAGTTTGGCGTCAAGGTTCTAGAAAGTATTCAGTTACAAACCTAACATCTAACAGCACAGCTGTTACAACAACTATTTATGAATCGGGAATTAGGGATAGTGCAAGTTTAACCCCTGATGACGATCCAATTGTGTTTAAGATTTATGCTTACACTCGCTTAAATGGTGAGGGAACATTTGAAAGCCCATATTTGGTAACCGATAGTGATGATTTGATTTATGGTATGCCAAACACATCGGAAGCCGATGGCGCTAATTACGAAAAATATTACAAACAAACTGCAAATATTTCAATTTCTTCCGGAACAAGTAAGAATCACACTTTCTATGGTAACTACCTAGGAAACAACAAAACCATTACTTGGTCTATGTCTGGAACATATTATCCATTGTGGGGTAGTATTAACTACGGAATTATTGATAACGTTTATGTAACGCCATCAAGTTCTGCTAGTATGACGATTTATGATTCTATTTCGAACTCTGATGCATTTATTGGTTTGTTTACCAACTACAATTATGGAACAATTCGAAATAGTCGGTTCTATACAACGGGATATATTGATTTAAAAGCATATTCATCCACAACATATATGCATATGGGCTTTATGGTTGGTTACAACCTTGGTGTTATAGAGGGAGCACATGTATATGTTGGTGGTAACTGTGACCCAGGCAATTCTGCATGCCAAATGCGTTTTGGATTAATAGCTGGAACAAGTTCATCAGGTTCACGCATAAGCGAATCGTATGCGTATGCTGCTGATACCAGTGTTTATAGTTC
>CALDPW010000194.1 GCA_937911885.1 uncultured Clostridia bacterium
TATGATATTCTACCTGAGCAAAGGGTTCAAAAACACCTTTTATATATGGTATATCTGTATCTACAAGAATCTTTAACATAGAGTTATTATCTGATTACAAGGTTTTCTATCACCTTATCATTCAACACTTTATTAAGTTGTGCTATAATGTCGTTCTTACGATAATATAAATGAGTCCTTAGTATTGATGAATTGACTGTGCAATATAATGTCTTGTCTTTGAAATACTTGTTAAGGGTTGCAGAAGCCACACTGTTCCCGACAACAAGATCCCAGGCATTGAAAACCCTTACCCTGTTGAGACCGTCTTCAATTCCCTCCTCTTTTATATACTCTTCTATTATATGGGAAATTAACTTTGTATTGCTGCGCTTCATATCCTAAATGACACTATATACACCTTTTTCTACGGAAAAACTGCTGCACTCTGTAGTAAATCTTTCAAGGATCGATTCCATTCTGACTTTATTGCTGTCCGATATAAAGATTTGTCCAAACCTCTCACTTGAAACCAGACTTAGCAAGTATTCAACCCTTTGCATATCCAGTTTGTCAAACACGTCATCAAGAAGCAATATTGGTGTAAGGGAATACAAATTCTGCATTATAGTAAACTGAGCCAACTTAAGAGATACCAGAAAACTTTTCTGTTGTCCCTGAGATCCGGTACGCTTTAGCGGCATGTTGCACATGAAAAATTCCATATCATCTTTATGAATACCTTTTGAAGTATATCTTATCAAGGCATCTTTGTCTCTGGATTCATGCAAAATATCCTTTAAACTGCCGTTATGCAGATCAGAAACATATGAAATCTCAACATTCTCTTTTGAACCGCTGAGCTGGCTATAGAATTCCTTTACACTCTCCTGCAACTGCATGCACAAGATTTTCCTTTTCTGATATATGTATTGTGCATACTCAGACATTCTCTCATCAATTGTTTCAAGCAATTCAAAAGAGATTGAAGGCATCTTAAGCAACTTGTTCCTCTGAAGCAACAGCTGATTATATGACTGGATCTGTCTCAAATACTCCTTATCTGTTTGGGAGAGGATTGCGTTAAGGAATTTCCTACGGTCGTCGGCTGAGCCCATTATTAAAGAAGTATCTGAGGGTGAAACCATTACTATTGGATACAATCCAATATGCTCAGAAACCCTTTTATATGTTTTTCCATTCCTCTTGACTGTTTTCTCAAGATCCTTCTTTATTCCAATACTTACAGAATCCTCTGTTGAATCGTCCAGTACATATGTACCATTGATTACAGTAGAGTCTTCTCCAAATGTGAAGGTATAGGCATCGGTAGATGAGAAGTAGCTCTTTGTCATTGAAAGATAATAAATTGCATCTAACAAATTAGTCTTGCCTTCACCATTGTTGCCAGAAATGCAATTGAATTTTCTGGAAAAATCCAACTGCACACCTTTTATATTTTTAAAATTTGACCATATAATATGATATGAGCAAATTAAGAATTATTAGTATTTCAAAATATATTATTACAGCATTAAGCATTATTATTGTTGCAGTGTTAGGAAGTGTTTTTGTTAATTTGGGTATGGATTGGTATTCAAGTGTTAATAAGCCTAGCATGTGGGTTCCAAGTTTTGTTTTTCCAATTGTTTGGAGTGTTATATATGTTGTTTTTGGAGTAATTTTGTTTTCGCTAATCAAAAACAACAAATTAAACATCAAATTAACAATATTATTTATTTTAAATGGAATTATTAATATTTTGTGGTGTTTGGTGTTTTTTACTTTGGCAAATCCAATTGTTGGATTAGTGCTTATTATAGCAAATGTTTTGTTGGCAGTTATGCTTGTTTACAACATATTAAGCAAGGGTAATGCGTGGTATTATTTTTCCTTAATTTATCCATTGTGGGTAAGTATTGCAACAACGCTTAATTTGGCAATTTGGATATTAAATTAAAAAATATACAAAATAAAAAAGATAGGCTATTACCTATCTTTTTATTTTTATTCTTCTGGGGTTTTTGCTATTCCTAGCAATCCATAGTATAAGTTTTTAAATCCGTTGTAATCCATATCAATTGCAAGGCGGCAATTTGATTCGTGATTAACCACGGTTGAAACCAAAATTCCTTTATCGTTAACAAATTCGATGCTTGGTTTTACATATTCAAATTTAAAAAGTGTTGGTTCAATAATGTATGCCATAGCACAGCTATCATGTGTTGCAGCATGTTCATCGGATACGTGCCCATCACGATAAGCTTCGTATAACTTATTAAAAAATTTTCCGGTTTCGTTTATTTTGCGAAGTTCTTTAATTTCAACATCTTCAATGTATGCATAGTGACCAAAATCCATAGGAATAATGGTGATTTTTGCACCACTGTTAATAACAGCTTGGCATGCTTCTGGATCACGACTTATATTAAATTCGGGATATGGTTTATCTTGTTGAGCTACGTTATCTTTTGTTCCACCCATAAACACAATTTCGTCAACTAGTGCAGCATCTTCAGGATGATCTAACAACATTTTTGCAACATTGGTTAATGGACCACAAACTAAAATTTTTGTGTTTGGGTATAATTGCAATGCCATGTGCATAGCTTCTGGTGCGCTAAGTGCAATTGGTTTTGTTTTAACGCCGTCATAAGTGTAACTTCCAAAACCGTTTGGACCATGTTTGTCGGTTGTTACTAGTGGGCGTTCTAGGGGATAAGGTAAGCCTTGTGCAACAGGAATGTTTTTTTCGTATAATTCGCATAGGTGAATAACGTTTTGAGTTGTTACATCAATTCCTTGATTTCCGGCAGTGGAGCAAAGTAGTCTAATTGCAATGTTTGGTGCAAAAAATGCTTGAATTAAAGCAACTGCATCGTCAATACCTGGATCAATATCAATAATTACTGATTGTTTCATAATTTTTATTCCTTTTTTATTTTAATTGATTTTAGTTTAATATTTTTTTTGTTTTTAGTAAAGCATTAAAAATGTTATTAATTTATTTTAATTAATATTTATGTGTGTTATACTACTAAAAATTTTAAGAGGTAATGTGCCCATGAGAATTGTTCATAAGTATAAAAATGGTGCTATTTTAATATATGAAAAAAATAAGTTGTCTAAAGCAACAGCCATTAGATTTGGAATTAATCGTGGTGGTGCATTAGATAATAACACTGGCAGAAGCCATTTGTTGGAACACATGTTGTTTAAAGGCACTTCAACAAAAACAAAAGAACAACTTGATGAGGATATTAGGCTTAATATTTCATCGATTAACGCTTCAACATCTTCAAATTCATTGGTTATGCGTTTTTATGAAAGTAGTAAACAATTTGAAAAAGCTTTGCAAATATGCGCAGATTGTTTTTTAAATTCAAATTTTCCAGCTGATGAACTTGAAAAAGAAAAGCAAGTTGTTTTGCAGGAAATTATAAGAAGTAAGGATGATCAAAACAGAATAGCATACTTTAATTTATGGAAAACAGCTTATAATTACCCACAAACCAAGTCGCAAACATTAGGCGATGAAAATAAGATGTTAAAAATATCTCAAAAATCGTTAATTGATTATAAAACAGATAACTTTATTTCTAACAATTTTTACGCAAGTGTGGTTAGTAGTTTGCCATTTTGCACAATTAAACGCATAATAAAAAAACAATTGGTAGATAAATTAACCCTAGGAAACAAGCCAAATTTTAATGAATATGAATTAACAATAAATGCAGAAAGCGCTAGGGTTATTGAAAAGATGGATCGAAACAAAGTTAAGCTTTTGATTGCTTTTCCAACCACAGGTTTTAAAAATTTGAAGGAAAATTTTGTTTCGGGATTGTTGCTTAAATATTTAAATGTTATAAAATCGCCAATGTGGAACTATTTTAGAGAGAAAAATCAATTGGTTTATGCTATTAGCATGGGTAGATCTACCTATAATAATGATGGATTAATAATGTTTAATATTGAAACTGATCCAGCAAAAGTTAATAAGTGCTTTGATGTTTTGTCAGAATTGTTTGCCGAATTGCAAAAAGGTGTTGATCAAAAAGAAGTTGATAGAATTAGACGCAATTTTAAAGAAGGCAAAGATAGATATGTAGGGCACCCAACAGATTTTTGTATTGATAATATGTATGAGTTGTGGGGACATGGTAGATTGCTAAAACGCAAAGAATTTAAGTTTGAAAAACATGCAATCACTCAACAAAATTTGCAAAAGTCTATTGATGAAATTATTAACTTTAAAAAGGTTTTTGTAAGCATTGTTGGTAATGTTGATCCTAAAAAAATATATTCAATTAAAAAAATTGAACAGGTGTTAAAAAGTAAAACAAGCAATTAGTTGCTTGTTTTTTTTAGTTTTTAAAATTTGTATATTTTGGTTGTTTTAACATAAATTATTGCAAAATTGATATAAATATGATATTATTAGTTGTTAAAAAATTTTTTATTATAAAGGAGTAAATCGTGAGTATACCTCTCCCGAACATGATGTTAAGTGCAGCATTAAATGCTGGCGACATTGTGTTATTATTAGTTTTAATTTTATGTTTAGTTTGTTCAGCTTTCTTTTCTTCTAGTGAAACAGCATTTTCAACTGCTAATCACATTAGAATAAAGAACTATGTTGATGAAAAACGCAAAGGAGCAAGAAAAGCTCTTTACATAATGGAGCATTACGACAAAACATTATCAACAATTTTAGTGGGCAATAACTTTGTTAATATTGCCAGCACAACAATTTGTGCTGTTATATTTGGCAAACTTATTATTGATCCAGCACTAGCTAATGTGTTAAACACTGTTATTATGACAATTATTGTTTTAATTTTTGGTGAAATTTTACCAAAAGCTATGGCTAAGGCTAACCCTGAAAAGTTTGTATTAAAATTTTCGGGCATAATGTTTTTCTTAATAAAAGTTATGTATCCTGTTACTATATTCTTTTTATGGATTCAAAAAGCATTATTAAAACGCACTAAAATTCAAGATAATCCAACAGTTACTGAAGATGAACTTGAAAGTATTATTGATACCATGGAAGAAGAAGGTGTTTTAGATAGTAACGATGCTGATATTTTTCAAGGTGTTATGGATTTGGATGAACAAACTATTTATGATATTATGACACCTAGGGTTGACGTTGTTGCAATAAATATAACTGCAAGCAACGATGAACTTCAATCTTTATTTTTAGAAAGTGGATATTCCAGACTTCCTGTATTTGAAGAAGATAAAGACCATATGATTGGTATTGTTCATATTAAAGACTTTATGCCAAAGGTTTTAAAAGGTCAAAAATTCTCAATCAAAAGCATTATGACCGAACCTTTATTTGTTGCTGAAAACATGAAAGCAAAAGATTTAATTAGAATAATGCAAAAAGAAAAGAAACACATGGCAATTGTTATTGACGAACATGGCGGAACAAGTGGAATTGTTACATTTGAAGACGTTATGGAAGAAATGCTTGGTGATATTTATGACGAGCACGATGAAGAAGATGAAATTCAAAGCATTCAAAAAGTTTCGGATAACACATATGATGTTAATCCAGAAATTAATTTGGAAGATTTGTTTGAAAGTTTAGAAATTGAACATTTGCCTGAAACTGAATATTCAACCTTGGGTGGATATTTATATGAATTAAGCGAAAACTTGCCAGAGTTGAACAAACAATTTGATGTAATTACAGTTGATGAGCAAATGGATGATCATGGAAATCTTATATCTAAAACTGTTAAAATTGAATTTACAATAACCGAACTTGAAGATATGCGTATTAAAAAGGTTAGAGCAGTTGTAGTTCCGGTTGAAGCAAACGAAACAGAAGAAAACGATAAAAAAGCGAGCGAATAATGCTTGCTTTTTTATTAATTAAAAATTAAAGTTTTGTTT
>CALDPW010000195.1 GCA_937911885.1 uncultured Clostridia bacterium
GAATGGTTTTTATGCTGAATTGTATAACAGTCAATTTGCTCAAGTGGCTTAAAAGGAGAAATACAAATGAATGATATTGAAAAACAGTTATTTCATCAACTAAATGAAGTTGAAGAAAGAAAAAATTGGATTCACGAAGAAGTTATGGCTTCGCTTAATTTAGATAGAAAAACATATTTAGAGGTTTTATCGTTTAGTGCTAAACATCTAAAAAACAACATTTTAGTTGAATATATAATAAACGAAAAAAACAAAGAAGTTGTTGATGATTTGATAAATAAAGGAATTATCGAAACTTACACAGGTAAAAGAAATAAAGAATTTATCCGTTTTACTGAATATGGAGTTAATTTAATTTCAAATATTCAGGAACTATCAACTGACCTTTGGGGTAAATATTTTGGAACGCTTGACACAAGAGATAAAAAAGATTTTTTAAAATTATTGGATAAATTTTTAGGTTAAGGAGAAAAAATGACAAATATTAAAAAAACATTAAAAACAGCTGGTATTTGGTGTTTAGTTGCTAGTTTAATATGTGTAGCTTCTTTATTTGCTAATATCTACTTATTTGAGTTTTCTCTGTATAATATAATTTGCGATGTAATAGGCATAATATTATCAATTGCTACTGGAATAATTTATTTATGTTATTCTAGAAAGGAAAAAGAAAAAATATTGAAACAAAGAAAGTTGTTCTTTACACTTTCTATTGTAAACATATTTAACAATTTAATCGTTTGGGTGTTGGCTTTCTGGGTTCAAATGTCTTTAAATAGAGAAATTAGAACAACAGGTATAAAACAAATATTTAATATACCAAACAACAATCAACAATCTCAATATAAAAAAGATGATGAAAATGTAATCATAATTGACGAAGATGACTATGAAATCAAACATAGCGCACAAACACTGACATCAAGACTAGAAGAATTGAAAGATTTAAGAAGTAAGAATTTAATATCTGAAGAAGAATATGAAAACTTACGACAAGAAGCTCTACGAAAATTTATGAGCTAACTAATTTTCGGTAACACTTAGCAGAAAAACAATTTAGATTATACTTGCCAAAAATTAAAAACCCTTCCTTCTTTTGTAAATATATAAGTTTTTCTGCTATTTGTTATATACAATTTAAACATAAAAAGGATTTTTATGAAAAATAAAATAAAAAAAGAAGATTTCTCTACTGATAGTGAAATTATAAATATAAAAGTTCAAAACAAAGAACAAATTATTTCAAATTATAGTTACGATGAAAATGATAAGATAAATAAAGATTTGAGTGAATTTATTGTTGCTAAAAGCAAAAGAGTTCATATTTCAAAAGACATAAAACTTAATTTTTACACCAATGAACACATAGATAAAAACGAAATACAATCAACTATTAAAAACCATTTTCACGAAGAATATTTGGAATCTAAAAGTGAATTAAAAAGATTAAACATTTTTATAATAACAATGCTTGCACTGGGTGTTTTAACTTTTGCAATATTGGTAGCTTTATACAATAGAAATTTTAGCAATTTTTATTTTGAAATGATATTAGAAATTGCGGCTTGGGTGTTTATTTGGGAGTCTGTAGATGCAACATTTTTACAAAGACCCAAAATACGAAGAAAAAATATTCAAATGCAAAAATTAAGTTCCGCACAAGTTGAAGTGGTAAATAATAAAAATTCAAAGGAGATTAAAAATGTCAAAAAAATTGGAGACAAACAAACCTAAAAATAATTGGCACATTAACTCTATTGATTATGCTTTTGAAAAAACCAATTCTAAAATTTTAGGGCTTTCTAGCGACCAAGCACAACAAAGATTAAAAGAAAATGGTGCAAATGTTTTACCACAAAAAAAACCAAAACCTTTTATTCTTATGCTTTTAAAAGAATTTAGCAATCCAATCATCTTAATTCTATTGGTTGCAATGGTTTTTTCGTTCATTGTGGGCGAACTTTTAGACGGGTTTGTAATTCTTGGAATAATATTAGTTGACGCTATTATTGGCGCCATTCAAGAAAAAAGAGCTCAAAGAGTTGCAAGTTCACTCTCTCAAATGATTAAGGTTAAAGCAAAAGTTTTGCGAGATGGACAAAAGGTTGAAATAGAAAGTAAAGATTTAGTTGTTGGTGATATTGTTTTCTTGGAAAGTGGCGACAAGATTAGTGCTGATATGAGAATTGTTGAGTGCTCTAACTTTACAGTTGATGAAGCATTACTCACTGGCGAAAGCATAAACGCTACAAAAGATATTTTTGAAGTAAAAGCCGATGCTCCACTTGGAGATAGAACTTGTATGGTTTTTTCTGGCAGTTCTGTAATAACTGGCAGAGCAAAATGCGTCGTTGTTGAAACTGGAACAAACACTGAAATAGGGAAAATATCTAATAACCTAAACACTGTTAAAGACCAAAAAACACCATTAAATATAAGAATTGCAAAGTTTAGCAAACAAATTAGTATTGCTATTGTTGCTATTGCAGTTGTTATCTTTATTATAATGATGTTGCAAGGCAATCCTTTCAAAGATATATTACTTGTTGTAATTGCTCTTGCAGTTTCTGCAATGCCGGAAGGCTTGCCACTAGCTGTTACAATGGCATTAACAGTTGCATCGAATAGAATGGGAAAAAACAATGTTGTTGTAAAACACTTAAATGCAGTTGAAAGTTTGGGTAGTTGCACAGTTATTGCTACCGATAAAACTGGAACTTTAACACTAAACGAACAAACGGCAAAAATAGTTACGCTACCTGATGGTGCTGAATTTAATATAACTGGAAGCGGTTATAATGACAAAGGTAAACTAGAATGCGAAGATAAAAAGTATATTGATGATATTTCAAGAATTGCATTAATGGGAGACCTAAATAATGAATCTCAAATAAAGAAAGAAAAAGGTAAATTCACTTACTTTGGAGACTCTATTGATATAGCTTTTAAGGTTTTAGGATTAAAAATGAAAACCAAAACAAAAGATATAAAAGTTATTAAACAAATCCCTTATGAATCTGAAAATAAGTATTCAGGTGTATTCTTTGAAGAAAACAATAAAAATCATTGCACTGTTAAAGGTAGTTTAGAAAAAATATTAGAATTTTCTTCAAAAATGAAAGTCAATGGAAAAGAAATTGAACTAAACAAACGCGCAATAGAAAAACAAAATGAGGACCTTGCTAAGCGTGGATATCGAGTTATAGCATTAGCAGAGGGCAAAGTTAACAAAAAACAAAAATATGAAGACAATGATATAAAAGATTTAACTTTTATTGGACTTGTTGGATTTATTGACCCTGTTAGGCCAGAGACAAAAGGCTCTATTGCCGAATGTCATAAAGCTGGAATAAAAGTTATAATGATAACGGGCGATCACCCTCTTACAGCATTGTCTATTGCAAAGGATATAAATATTGCCAATAATTTAGAACAAGTTGCAACAGGCAAAGAAGTTGAAGAAATGTTTAATAAGGGCGAAGATGAGTTTGATAAATTTGTTAAAGAAAAAACAGTGTTTTCTCGTGTAACACCAACAGATAAATTACACATAGTAGAATCTTTAAAGCGACAAGACGAGTTTGTGGCTGTAACTGGTGATGGTGTAAATGACAGCCCTGCAATTAAATCTGCACATATTGGTATTGCAATGGGAAGTGGAACAGATGTTAGTAAAGAAACTGCTGATATGATTATAATGGACGATAACTTTAATTCTATTGTTACAGGTGTTAAAGAAGGTAGATGTGCTTATTCAAACATTAGAAAAATAACCTATTTCTTATTGTCTTGCTCTATTGCAGAAGTATTGTTCTTTGTGCTTGCAATGATTTGTGGTGCAGGGACTCCACTTCTTCCTATTCAATTACTATGGTTAAATGTTGTTACTGATGGTTTCCAAGATATGTCTTTATCTCTTGAAAAACCAGAGCAACATATTATGAATGAAAAACCACGTTCAACAAAGGAATCATTATTCACCAAATCTATGATTACTCAATGTTCTTTAACAGGTGGTACAATGGGATTGCTTGTGTTTGGTGCTTGGATGATATTGGTTTATGCGATGAAATTAGATATAGTTGTTGCACGTAGTTTGGTTATGACACTAATGGTATTCTTACAAAGTGCTCACGCACTTAACTGTCGAAGTGAAAAATTGTCTATATTTAAAATGAATTACAAATCAAATTGGTTTTTCTATTTTGCAGTTATTTCATCAGTTGCATTACAAATATTATTTATGGAAGTTTCAGCTTTAAGTGTTTTACTCGAATTGACAACTATTCCTTATGGAATTATGTGTGTTCTTATGATAACTTCCTTGTTGATAATTGTTGTTAGTGAAATTTACAAAAGTCATTTGCGAAAACAAGAAAGCAAACTTAAAAATTAGATATAATATAACTAAAAGCACTTGACCTATAGTTTAAGTGCTTTTATAAAATTAGAGGTTAATATGGAAAATAATTTTCAAAATGAACATATAAAAACAGAGTCTAATGGTCTTGGAATTTTAAAGACAGTTATTATATTTTTACTAATGTTTTTACAAATAGTTGGCTTTATTCTTTTGCGTTTATATGTTTTTAGTGTATTTAATGGATTTTTATTATTTTCTATAATAATGACACTTTTCACTTGCATTCATGCTTTGTCTAGTGATTATAATGGACAAGCAAAAGCTATGTGGATATTGTTTTTGCTTACTTGTTTTAGTTTTGGGTATATATTTTATATCTTTTCAAGTAAAAAGATAATGTTTAGGATAAGCCATAAAAAATATAACAAGATATTAAAGAAAAGTGAAAATTTACAAAAACAAATAGACACTTCTAAAATTGAGAATGCAGAAGTAAGAATACAATGCAACTATTTATACAATGCAGGACGATTTGAAACATCATTAAACTCAAAAACAACTTATTATTCTAGTGGTGTTGAATTTTTTGACGCTATTTTATTTGAACTTCAAAAAGCAAAAAAGTTTATTTTGATTGAGTTTTATATTGTTTCTAATGGAATTTTATTTAACAAAATATTCAACATATTAAAAGAAAAAGCTGAACAAGGTGTTGAAATTAAAATTATTTATGATGATATAGGATGTCATAGAACTTTAAGCAGAAAAACACGGAAGAAAATTAAAAAAGCAGGCATAGAGTTATATTCATTTAATAGATTAATACCTTTTATAAATATAGCACTAAATTTTAGAGACCATAGAAAATTGGTAGTAGTTGATGGCAAAGTTGCATTTACGGGTGGCGCTAATATTGCAGATGAATATATAAACGAAAAACAATTACACGGATTTTGGAAAGATTGTGGAATTAAGATTGAAGGTCAAGCAGTTGATAATTTTACAATATCAATACTTAATCAATGGGAATTTATAAATAAGAAACCAATAGAATATAAAAATTATTTATATAAATCAAAAGATTTTGAAAGTTCAGGCGTGGTTATTCCTTTTGTTACAGGTCCAAACTACAACCATTCAATTGCTCAAAACATATATGCAAACGAAATTTCTAACGCAAAAGAAAAATTATACATAATGACACCTTATTTTATACCCGATGAAACAATATTAAACTTATTAAAAAATAAAGCAATCTCTGGCGTTGATATTAGAATTATTATTCCAGATATTGCCGATAAAAAATTTGTTTACACAGTAACACGCAATAATGCGGAGAAACTTATTCCTTATGGGATAAAAGTTTACACAATGAATAATAGCTTTGTTCATAGTAAAGTTGTATTAACTGAAAATTCTGCAATTGTTGGCTCAATTAATATGGATTTAAGAAGTTTTAACCAGCAATTCGAAAGTGCAGTTTTTACAAGTGAACAATCAACTTTGGGCTCTATTGCTCGTGATTTTGATAGCACATTTAATTTATCTAATCAAATAACTAAAAAAGATTTTAAACGAAATAAAACAGGTTTTAGAATTCTTGCAGGGTTATTTAATTTAATATCTCCATTTATGTAATACACTTTATTAGAAGACCATAAAAACGGATTTCAATAGTTTATAGTTTAAAAACTTTGTCGAATGCCCAACACTTTATAAAACTTTATGTTATAATAATTTCATAGAAAGGAGTTTTGTTTATGAAAATACAAGGAACACCTGAAGAAATGGAACAAGCGAAAAATTGGTGGAAAGACCAAAAAAAGAGAATTAACGAAGAATATAAAGAAGCCAAGAAGAAAGACCCTAATGCTAAAAAAGACACTTCCCTTGTGAGCCCTGAAAACAAAGAAAGAACTTATCGTAGGCACGAAGTTAGTTTTTCACAAATCAAAGGAGATAAAAGTCAAAAGTATTTAGATAATTATCTTGCAAAACATAGCTCACAAGAAGATGATTGGAAAAAACAACTTGATGATGAACTAACTAAAAAAGTTTTGTATAGAGCACTTTATCGTTTTGAAGGCAACGATAGAGAAATTTTACTTATGTTTATGCAAAATATCACACAAAGAGAAATTGCTGAAAAGCTTGGAATCTCTGCAAGTGCTGTTAGTCAAAGGTTGAAAGTTCTTAAAGAAGATTACCGAATAATGCTTTGCAACGACCCTGAATTTAAGAAAACTAAACAATTTAGAGATTTGAAATGGGAAAGCAAAAAAGCATTTAACAAATGTCTTGATGAAATTAGAAGAACTGGCAAGTTTATAATAAATATAAATGATGTGCTAGACCTTATCCAAGAAGTAAAAAAGATAATCAAAAAGACCATTAGCACAGGTGCTGATAAAAACATAAAGCAAAAATTATCTCAAAAAATTGATTACTCTAACCTAGATGATAAATGGATTGAGCAAACAAACAAAATCTTTGCAGATTATGGAATTGAAGCCCATTTTGAGAACTTAAAAAACTTTAAGGGAAATTTCTTCCAAGTTGTAAAAATGGTTGAAGATTTTATTGAAGAACTACAAGAAAAGGCACTAAAAAAACAAAATTAAAAGAAATTTTTAACAAAATCTCAGTTTTGCCTTAATTTTTATTGAAAAATTGTCCTTATATATAGAGGGACTAAATACATAGCGATTTAGAACTACCAAACAAGGTAGTTCTTTTTTGTCTAACAAAGAAAAAATATTTTGACTTGTTTTGTCGAACACCCCAAAAACCACTTGGCAAAATCAAAATTCCTGTAGTTATAAATATAGGAGGGGTTAACAAAATAAAAAATATCTCCAACAAAGAAAATAGCGATTGCCCATTCTTCGCTATATATAATAAATAAACCCAAGTTAAATTCATCTTTCTTTGTGAACCCTAAAAGAAATTAAAAATAAAGAAAAGCACCCTTACTCATTGCCCCTATAACCCAATAGAAAAAGCTTAAAAGAAATCTAGTCGCCAAGATTTCTTTTTTGTTGTGTAAAAAAATTTAAACGAAAGGAGGATTACAACAAAAGCAACATCACACACAATTAAAAGCAAGAACAAAAATTATTAAACTAGGAGGATAACAAATGCCGAAGCTTACACGACAAGATGTAATGCAGAAATACACCGTTAGAGTGTATGACAAAGACCAAGCCGATTTGCTTAATCGTGCTATGGAAAAATTTATGCCAATGATTGGCAACAAAACAGACACCATTAGACACTTTGCTCTTATAGGTGCCGAGAAAATGCTTGGAGATAGTCAAATCAACAACAGCATTAACTTTTCAGAGATTAGAAGATATATGCAAGGAGTTGATGAGAAATTAGACAAGATTGAGAAAGGTCAAAAATCTTACTTTGCAGAAACCACAGGTGAAGTTATAACAAATCAAGCAATGACAAACCTTAATACCAAACTACTCTTAAAGTCCACAGGGGCAAATTTAAGAAGTTATAGCAGTGGTTGGAAATACGAACCAACCGATTATGACCTTGAAATTTTATGTAGTATATCTATAGTATTATTTTTTGCATCATTCCTTACTGCTGGCATTTGGAATCTTGTTGACATCATTAGGTTGGCATGTGGTTCTTATAAAACATCAGACGGAAGACTTATTTCATACAAATAGTTTACTATTGAGATGTGAAGAATAAATCATTGTGTTTTAGCAGACACAATGCAATAATAAAAGTCCCCTTGTGCTTTAATTGGCATTTGGGGACTTTTTGTCTAAATTTATAGACACGAATGCGGTAGCAAAGGTTTATTTGAGAACTATCGTTTCCGCGATGATTATATAGAG
>CALDPW010000196.1 GCA_937911885.1 uncultured Clostridia bacterium
GCAAAATCAAATCAAGTAACCTATATTACCGATTCAGAAACAAATCAAGTTAATGGCGTTACTGTTAACAACGCAACACGTCCAGTAACTGGAGTTAGAATTGAAGGATCGGCACTTATTTGGAACGAAGTTAATAATGTAGATGAATACTATATTATGATTAACGATAACGAAAACGGTGTGCAAGTTGTTTCATCGGAGCAAAATGCTATTAATTTTTCGGAATATATTATTGAAGATCAAATATTAGCATTCCGTGTTGGAACAAAAAATAGAGCTGGTGATGTGTGCTTTTCGGATACAGTTTATTATAACGATGCATTATTTGGTGAAACTTATGCTTCGGATGCTCAAATATTTGCCAATCTGTTTAGCAATATTTATGTGTTTAGAGGAAAGGTTTATGATTACTATATAACCGATCAATATGAGTTTAATGCGTTAGTTTATAGCATGTTTATAAATCGTATTGAATCGCAAGAAGTAGTAATTTCACAAAATTATTATAGTAGTTTAGTTTCAATGTATGGCGAAAACTATTATTTGCTTGGCAATAATTACAACATTCCAGGAGCTATTGGAATTGCAGCTAATGCATTTACTGAAACATGTGATTATGATATTACATTTAGTGAAGATAAAATTATGCCTGCACGTCACTTCTATTTGGGATTTGAATTTAAATATATTACCACAAATAACGAACCAACTTTATCGTTTGAACCACAACTTACTCAAAGCGTGTTAGATAAAGGGTATTATGATAAAACCAATTATGAACCAAGATTGAAATCTTATAATAATTTTGCTAGTGATAAGCACTTTTTAGAAACCACAGTTGAAACTAGCGAACAATTATTCCATGCTGTTGAAGGCAAGGTTACACCAGTGTTTACAAGTGAAAACAGCTCGGCATATATTATCTATAACAAAGCAAAAGATATTCTTCGTGAAATTATTAGCGACGAAATGTCAACATACGAAAAAGTTTTAAGCATTTTTGATTGGATTTGTTTAAATTCGGTTTATGATAAAGAAATTATTTCGTATTACGACCAAAATGTTAGTTTTACAAATTACACATCATTTTCAATAGAGGGCGTTATTAACGACCATGTTGCAGTTTGTGATGGATATTCAAAAACCTTTTCACTACTTTGCAATATGGAAGGAATTGATTGCTTTAAATTTAGTGGTGGAGTAGATGAAAACCGTAATCAATATATTGATAGAAACGAAGGTTTGCATGCGTGGAATAAAGTTAAAGTAAGTGGAAGCTGGTATGTTGTTGATATTACCTGGTCGGTTATTTCAACCGGCGCTAACGATTTTGATTTAGCTGGAACCGAACAATATAACAAAAATGAATTTTTAAATCATATGTACTTTTTAGTTGCAGATGAAGATATTCCAACCCATATTGCAACCGATGTTACCTTAGATCAAAAATGTGCAGCCCAAAATCGTTATTATTATTACCTAAATCAAACTTATGATGGAGTTAATAATTTGGTAATTAATTCCGATAAAGATTTGGCTGACTTAGTTGCATTTATGCTTGAAAATGAAATTTATAGTATGGATGTTGTGTTTGATAAAGAAACATATGGATCATATTCATCTGTTAGCGGATATATTAATTTTCCAGCTATAACAAATGCAATTAAGTATGCAAAAACAACTAACGGAATTGATGCTGCAAATATTATGTATCCAAGCATGTTGTTCCAAAATAATATTTACTATTCAAACAAAATAGGATTGGTATATAATATTTCGCTTGTGAACTTAGATAAGCTTGAACCTCAAGCTGCTTAATAACAAAATAAGTCCAATAAATTGGGCTTATTTTTTTTGTGTTTACATAAAACTATATTAATTTATACAAACTAAAATTAATATGAAAATAACCAAAAACCTACACACTAACTTATTAAACATTAAGCAGCAGTTTAATAATTCAAGTGATATTATTATAAAAAAATTTAATATGGCAGGAATAATGGTTGCAACGGTTTATTTAAAGGGATTAACAGACGTTTTGTTGCTTACCGATTTTGTTATAAGGCCAATGCAACAAGTTGAAAATTTGCCTAAAAACAACCCAATAAATCATGTGCTAAATAATGTTATTATGTTTCCTGAAATCGCATCAGAACAAAACTTTGATGAGGTTGTTAAGCAAATATCAAAAGGCAAGGTTATATTGTTTTTTAACAACAAAAACACGGCTTATTTGTTGGAGCTAGATAAATATAAGGAACGTAGCCTAACTGAACCACCAACAAGCGCTGTATTAAAAGGACCTAGAGAAGGTTTTAATGAAAACCTAAAAACAAACATTTCGGCTATTAGAAAAATATTGGCAACATCCACAATACAAACCGAAATGTTAATGGTTGGCAGATATACAAAAACGCAAGTGTGTGTAATGTATTTAAATAAAATTGCAAGTAAAAGTGTTGTTAAAAAAATAGTAAACAAAATAAAGCAGATTGATATAGATGGTATTATTGATTCCTATTATATTGCCGAGTTTTTAGCACCACGAAAGCAAAGCATGTTTAAGCAAATTGGTAATGCTGAAAAGCCTGATATTATTGCTGCAAAAATGTTGGAAGGGCGAGTAGCTATTTTGGTTGATGGCTCGCCAATTGTTCTTACTGTTCCGTTTGTGTTAATTGAAGACTTTCAGGCTAGTGATGATTATTATTCTAATAGCGCCCATGCATCGTTTGTTAGGATTATTAGGGTAATTAGTTTTTTAGTTACCATATTGCTTCCTGGAATGTATATTGCAATACAATTGTTTCACTACAAAGCTTTGCCACTCAAATTTTTAATAACAATGCTAAATTCAACACAAGGTTTGCCACTTAGTCCTTTTGCCGAAATATTGTTTGTGCTTGTGCTGTTTGAAATATTATATGAGGCAAGTTTGCGTATGCCAGAATACTTAGGAATTGCGTTATCGGTGGTTGGAGCATTAATTCTTGGAGACACTGCTGTTAAGGCTGGAATAATAAGCCCACCTGCTGTTATGATTGTTGCTCTATCAGGAATAACTCTTTATACAATACCAGATCAGGCACAGCAATTAAGTATTTTAAGGTTTATGTTTACTATGGCTGGTGGACTTATTGGTTTTTATGGTTTAGTCTTATTGAGTATATTTTTTGTCATATACCTTAATGATTTTGACAGTTATGGCACTTCTTACTTATCGCCAATTGCACCAAGATTAACCATTGATCAAAAAGACTCAATATTTAAAAAGCCATTAATACAACAAAAAACAAGGCCAAAAACAATTCCAAACATAAACAATAGGAGACAAAAATGAATCAACAAATAACTGATAGACAAACGGGGATGTTTGTTGCAATGGGTATTGTTAGTTTAAAGTTATTAATACTTCCGGCAATATTATCACAATACACAATTAAGTATTCTTATTTGAGTGTTATACTTGGTTTGATTGTGGACTTTGTTTTTTTAATGTTTACATTGTGGGTTATAAAAAAACATCCTAATTTTAATTTTAATCAATTAATTGAAAATGTTTTTGGAAAAGCATCAAAGCACATTTTAAATTTTATTTTGTTTATTTATTTTTTAATAAAAGGAGTGTTAACCGTTAAGGAAACACATAATTATTTTAATGAAACTTTGTTTGAAAGTATTAGTTGGCTATTTTTTGTTATTCCAATTATGATGCTAATGTTTTACGTAATTATTAAAGATTTAAAAACATTGGCTCGTAGTGTTGAATGTTTCTTTTTGCTAATTGCAGCTGGTGTTGTGTTAACTTTTTTATTGCCAATTAGTGATGTTGATTTTTCTAACCTATTGCCACTCTTTGGCAAAGGTAGTGAACAAACTATTGTAAGTTTGTTTTATTGTAATTTTTCATTTGGTGATTATTTTGTTTTGTTTATGTTAATGGGAAAAATAAAACTAAAAGAAGATATGTCAAATATCTTCTTTTTATATACTAAAAATACTTAACTAGATAATATCTATATATATAGATAATACTAGTTAAGTATTTTACTTATATAATTATTAATATTAAAATAATATAATGATACTAATGAAAAAGGGATTATTAAACACAAAAGAAGCTCAAGACGCTGGTGTTGTAATCGTACATCAAGAGCTTAACACGTTAGGTCACTTAACAGTAGCTCAAAACCTTTTCAACGGTAGACAATTCAAAAAAGGTATCAAAATCGATGACAAGAAAATGAACGAAGAAGCTAAAAAGCTTTTCGACAGATTAAATGTAGACATTGATCCTACAGAAAAAATGGCTAACTTAACAGTTGGTAAACAACAAATGTGTGAAATTGCAAAAGCGGTTTCATTCGATGCAAAAGTTATTATCTTCGACGAACCTTCT
>CALDPW010000197.1 GCA_937911885.1 uncultured Clostridia bacterium
ATTGTTTTTCCTTTCTAAATTATTATAAAATTGAAATTTCTTTTTCAAACAATTTCCAAACGCCAGAATTGTTTGGCACAACTTTAAATGTCATTTTTTGTTTTGTTGTTGGATGAACAAATTTTAATTCATATGCCCAAAGCGCCAAATTACCTTTTGTGCTTGATCCATATTTAAAATCGTTATATAAAACATTGCCCATATGTTTAAATTGAGCTCTTATTTGATGGCTACGTCCTGTTATTAAGCCAACCTTAACAAGTGTAACATTTTTTTGTTCAGCAACAACTTGATAATTAAGTTCGGCATACTTTGCATTGCTTTCGGCAGCACCAACAACCGAAACAGTATTTGTTTTTTCGTTTTTCTTTAAATAATCTTTTAATGTGCCTACTGTGTTTTTAACCTTACCCTCAACACAAGCTAAATAGTTTTTGTTAACTTCATTATTTTTAATTGCTTCACTTAATCTAGCTGCGGCTTTAGATGTTTTAGCAAACACCATTAATCCACCAGTTGGCCTATCCAATCTGTGAACCAATCCAACAAACACATTTCCTGGTTTATTATATTTTTCTTTAATATATTCTTTAACCAAAGTTAACATATCAACATCTTTTGAACTATCCTCTTGGCTAGGAACGTTTTGAGGTTTAATAACTACAATAATATGATTATCTTCATAAATAACATTTAACATAAATTCACCAACTTATTTTTTTATTAGTCTATAATATTTAAATAAATTTTGCAATTTATTCAACAAAAAAAGCAACTATTTTAAGTTGCTTTTTTAATTATGCTTTTTCAATATATGTTGTTAGTTTTTTATCGTTTAAGTCAAATTCTTCATGGTTTGTGCCATTTTGTCCCACTTTAACGCTTAAAGCTAACACATCACCTTTAATTTGATTAGCATATTTTAAAATTGTTTGTTCTAGTAACTCATCACCAGAAACTTCAATATTAATTCTGTCGGTAACAACAAAATTAGATGCTTTACGCAAGTTTTGAACCTTAGAAACAAACTCTCTAACAATACCTTCTTCAATCAATTCTGTGGTTAAGTGTGTATCTAAAACAACTGCAATACTATCGCTTGTAGCTGATGCAAATCCTTCTTTTTGATTAACAGCAATCAATAAGTCATCTTTGCTAAATTCAACTTCTTCACCATTGATTGTGGTTTTATAAACATTACCAGCTTCAACTGTTCCAACAACCAAATTAGCATCACAATTTAATAAGAATTCTCTAATTCCATTTAACAATTTTCCATATTTAGGACCCAATGTTTTTAATTGTGGTTTTAGTGAATAGCTTACAAAATTTGATAAATTTTCGTGTTGAACAACTTCTTTAACATTAAGTTCCTCTTTTAGGATTTTAACAAATCCTTCACTTAGTGTTGTTTTGTTGTTTGCTTCGGTTAAGTATAGTTTACTTAAAGGTTGTCTGTTTTTAATATTACTTGCATTTCTAGCTGAACGACCAAGTTCGGTATATGCATATGTTAAGTTCATATCAAAGCTTAATTGTTCGTCAATTAAATCCATATTAACTTGTGGATAATCACACAAGTGAACACTAACTGGGCTGTTTTCAATAAACGGATGAACAATGTTTTGATAAATTGTTTCCGACATAAATGGTGTAAATGGAGCACTTAATTTAGCATACTCAGATAAAATTGTGTAAAGTGTTACATAAGCAGCTTTTTTATCTTCGGTAAATTCACTACCCCAATAACGTTTACGTCCTGTTCTGATATACCAGTTACTTAATTTATCAACAAATTCTTCCATTGCACGGCTACTTTCGGTTACATGGAATTTATCCAATTCAGCTGTTACAGTTTGTGTTAATTTGTTAAATTCGCTTAAAATCCATTTATCCATAACACTTAATTTTAAGAGGTTATTTGATAATCATTACACTATCATGGTCAACCAAAAGCTTGAGTAATTGGTTTTTCAATCCTGCCAAATAACGGTCAATGTCTTCCTCTGTAGAGATTGGCAGTTGAGTTTTAGTCTGCAAAGATGCTTGTCGAACTCGTTTACGCTTTGGTGTTGCAGGAGGTGTATCATCTGCCTTTTCTTCTTCCGTCTCTGTTTTGGGAGTTGATGGAACATAATCCAAAATCTTTGCAATCTCAGCTTGGTAGAATGCATCTGTTGAGATGTTATTCTGAAGCACCATTATATTGGATGGTGTAGTTTTCTTGTCTATAACATTTTCTCTATTTGATAATACAGATATAGGAACATTCTGTTCTTTTGCTACATTTTCTAGATAAGAGAAAACATCATTATCGGCAAGCCCGACGCGACCGACGAGGAAATGATCGCTGCCGCAAAAGCCGCCCACGCCCACTCCTTTATCAAGCGGTTGCCGCAAGGCTAC
>CALDPW010000198.1 GCA_937911885.1 uncultured Clostridia bacterium
AATACTAAAATTAAATTTATTATTATCGTAAATAAAAATTTATAAATTTTGTGATTATTATTTTTATTTGAAATTTGCAATTATTTGTTTTATGTGTTACTATAATTATAGTTGGTTATAATAATATATCTAACTAAAACAAAGGTGGGTTATGAAAAGCATTAAGTTGCAAGAACAAATTGTTGAGCTTCGCATAATGTTACAAAATATTTGCGATGGCTTTAACACAGAACAATTTAATAAGCAAAGCATGCTAACAATGGATAAAAAAGTGTTGTTTGTTTTAAGCAAAAACGCCGATTGTCCACCAAGCAAGCTTATTGAAACATTAGGAATTGCAAAAAGCAATTTGGCTTTGTTGTGCAAATCCATGGTTGATAATGGTCAAATTTCAGTTTCAAAAAGCGATTTGGATAAGCGTAATGTTTTTTATAATATTACAAAAAAAGGACAAGAAGAACTTAATCAGTTTTATTGTAGTATGGCAAACGAAGCTAGTTTAAACTTAAACAAACGTGAACAAAATATGATTGAAAAACGTTTTGATGAAATTATTGAATTTATAAACAAAAAATATAAGTAGGATTTAATTATGAAACTATATAATACATTTACTCGAAAAAAAGAAGAATTTAAACCTATAACAGATGGATATGTTGGCATTTATGTTTGTGGTCCAACCGTGTATGGTATGCCGCATTTGGGACACGCAAAAAGCTATATTAATTTTGATACAATTGTTAGATATTTCAAGTTTTTGGGCTACAAAGTAAAATATGTTCAAAACATTACCGATGTTGGACATTTGGTTGGCGATGGTGATAGTGGAGAAGATAAAATTTCTAAACAAGCAAAAATTGAAAAATTAGATGCTTACGAAATTGCTTATAAATATGAAGTAGAATATTTTAATAACATGGATAAACTTAATGTAATGCGTCCAAGCATTTCTTGCCGAGCAACAGGCTTTGTTATGGAAATGATTGAAACTGTTAAGGATATTATTGATAAAGGTTATGGTTATGTAACCGATCAAGGCAATGTTTATTTTGATGTTCACAAATATTCAAAATATGGACAATTATCAAATCGCAAATTAGATAAAAACGTTAGTGGCGAACGCATTGAAGTTGCCGACGACAAACGTCATGCCGAAGATTTTGCGTTATGGAAAAAAGCCGATGCTGATGTTTTAATGCAATGGCAATCCCCTTGGGGAAATGGCTGCCCTGGTTGGCACTTAGAATGCACAACACTTGGTAAAAAGTTTTTAGGAACAAGATTTGATATTCATGGTGGTGGAATTGATAACATTTTCCCACATCACGAATGTGAATGTGCTCAAGCCGATATTGTTAATGGTCAACTTCCAATGAATTACTTTATGCATAATGGTTTGGTTACTGTTAACGGAACAAAAATGGGTAAAAGTTTAGGAAACTTTATTACTCTTCCTGATTTATTTAAAAAATATGATCCAATGGTTGTTAGATATTTTATTTTACAATTCCATTACAGATCAAATGTTGATTTTAGTGATGAAGGATTAAATTTAGCTAAAAAACAATTTGAAAAAATTAACGAAAGTGTTGCTGCATTAAAAGAAATTAATTCTGAATGTGCAACACAAATAACAAATCCAGAACTAAAACAAATCTATAATGATTTTGTTGATGCTATGAATGAGGATTTTAACACTCCTGTTGCAATGGTTGAGTTTAACAAACTTGTAAAAGTTATTGCTCGTGAATTAAATAATAAAAACAGCGAACTTATTGCTGAATTAAATTTAATGATAAAATTGTTGGCAGAGGATGTGTTTGGATTATTATTTGTTACAAACAATGCTAAGCCTGAAAACGAAATTCCTGCAAATGTTGTTAAACTTGCTCAAAATCGTTGGGAAGCAAAACAAAACAGAGATTGGGAAATGGCTGATAAACTTCGCAACGAAGTTAAAGAGCTTGGATATGTTATTGTTGATAAAAAAGATGGATTTGATATAGAAAAAATCAAATAAGGCACTTGTGCCTTATTTGTTTATTAGGGAGTTAAACAATGGAACAACATCATTATTTTTTAAATACCGAACATAATAAAGATGATTATTTTTCATTTACCGATTATTTTTTGGGTGTTCCATACACATTTAATAGTTGCACAGATATATTTTCAAAAGATACATTTGATTATGGTTCGGTAACTTTGCTTAAAACAGTTTTTAACAAAGTGGAACTTAACGGCACGGTTTTAGATGTTGGTTGCGGATATGGTTTAATTGGAATAATGCTAAAATTAAATAATCCAAATTTGGATGTTAAAATGCTGGATATTAACACAAACGCTGTTATGCTATCAAAACAAAATGCTAAACAAATTGGTGTTAATGTTGATGTTTTTGACAGTAACCTATATGATAATGTTAATTTTGTGGTAGATCACATTGTTACAAACCCTCCTATAAAGGCTGGAAAACAAAACTTGTTTAATGTGATTACAGGAGCATTTAAAGTTTTAAAACAAAATGGAACCATAACATTAGTTATAAAAAAGAAACACGGCATGGAAAGTTTAAAAACAAAAATGGAACAAACTTTTGGTAATGTTAAAATATTAGAACGTGACAAAGGTTATTACATATTACATTCACAAAAAAAATAATAAACAAAAACACATAAGGAATATCTTGTGTGTTTTTTTCATAGATATTAAAAAAAGTAAAAAGGAATTTTTATGGAACATATAACAAATATAATTAATGAAAAAAAATTTAATAGTTCAAAGCTGATTGTAGATAATCGAAAAAAATTAAGTTTAACCGGTGTTGAAAAAGCGATTAGTTCAAATGAAACAAATATGGTGTTTGTTGTTGGTGGAACAAAGGTTTTTATTACTGGTCAAAATTTACACATTGAAAGATTGGATGTTGAAACGGGTTTATTAGAACTTGATGGACAAATTGATTCAATCAAGTTTGGCGCAGGACAAAGTAAAGGATTGTTAAAAAGGATTTTTAAATGATTCAATCAAACTTATTTTTGGTGTTTTTAGTTATTGGATTTGTTGTTGCTATTTTATGGGAGTTAATTTTATTTATTAATAATCCCATTAAAAACATAATAATAAAACAAATAATCGAAGTTCCTTTTGCAATTGTGTTTGTGTTTTTGTTTTTTGCCATGCTAATTAATTTTAATTATGGCGAATTTAGAATGTTTTTACTTGTTGCATATATTTTTGGTTTTGTTATTGAGCGAAAAACCCTAGGAAAATTATTTGCCAAACTAAATTATTGGTTATATAATAAATTTATCAAGGTAAAAAATTATCTTAAACAAACAAAAATAGGGAAAAGAGTGTTAAAGTAATGGGATTTAAAAGAGTGAACACAGTTAAAATAGTTAGCATTATTTGTGCAATTGTGTTTTTTGTGCTTTCAATTATTTTAATAATCGAATTTGTTAATATAGCAAATTTAAAACAAAAAGAAAAACAGTTAAATTTAAGACTGCAAGAAGTTACCTCGTCAATTAGCGAAACAACAAAACAAGCTAATTACTTAAATTCTAACGAATATCTAGAAGATTATGCTCGTGAAAATTTGGGTTGGGGTAAAAACGGAGAAGTTATTTATAAATAAAAAAACAAATGATAAAAACTATCATTTGTTTTTTTTGTTAATTTATTTTTTTAAATGAAAATAAAAAAAATGGCTAACGCCATTTGGTATGGTAGCGGCAGTGGGATTCGAACCTACGACCTTGCGGGTATGAACCGCACGCTATAACCAACTAAGCTACGCCGCCATAATCCCCAGTAGGGGAAATAAATGGTAGTCCCAAGGGGACTCGAACCCCTGATACCACCGTGAAAGGGT
>CALDPW010000199.1 GCA_937911885.1 uncultured Clostridia bacterium
CAATCTTCTAAAATCCTTGATTTTACTTACTTTCCGCAGCACTGCTTATATTTGCACCCAGAGCCACATGGTGTTAAAACATTTAATATTTCAGCTAATCTTTTTTTATGATTTTTTGCTAAAACTTTATGCTTTCTTACTTTTATCGCAACCTCCTGTTCTTCAATTATTTTTTCTTTAAGACCTTTAATTTTTTCTCTAGCTGCTTCGGATGCAGTAGTTAAACCATCAATAGAATCTGCTGGTGCAATTTCAACAGTTACATTATCTGCTCCAACATATTTGCCGCCATGTTCAATAGCATTAATATGTGCTAATCGAGCTTGATGGTCATCAGTTGCTTCATAGTCTGCAATAAAAGTATCAATTAAGGTTTCTAAACCTTGTGTGCTGGTTAATTCAGATCTTGTCTCACGAGATGTGCCCTTAAATTTTCCACCTTCGCCAGCAGCTCTTGTTTTAGCTCTTGGATCAACAACCTCTACATAAGTTTGTAAAGTTTTTTCTCTAAACTTATCAAGGCTTAGCTTTGAACCAGATTTTTCTAATTTATCAACAACTTCTTTAATTTGTTCTGGTTTATAACCAGCAAATTTCAATGATTCTTTTAAAGCTTCAACAATTTTGACTTTTTTATCGTCCTCAATTTCTTTTTGAATAGTTTCAATAACTGTTTTGTGATCTTTAATAGCTTTATCATTAGCAGAAACAATACGTTCTTGTGCACCAATTGTATCTTCAAGGGCTGTTTTTTCTTTTCCAGGAAGAGCAGCAAGGGCTGTAGCCATTTCAGAGGAAATATTACTCATGCGAGTTTTAAAACCAGTAAGAGCTGTTTGTTTTTCCTTTTCAAGTGCATCAAGTTGTTTTTGACGTGCCCCTTCAGCTTTAACAAGTGCATCAATTTTACATTGTTGCAACAAGTTTTCAATTTGAGCAATTTCTTCTTGCACTTCAATTGATTTGATTACTGTTTGTTTTTGACGTTTTAAAGCTTCTAAGCGTTTTGTTTCAGAATCAATTAAAATTTGAGCTGCTCTAGATGGTGTTTCACCAGCATTTGCAGTATATTCTGCAATTTTTGCTTCAACAGCACGAATTCTAGCATCGATTTCGGCAACTTCTCTAATTTCTTTACCATAGGTTTTTAAGAAATTTTTTGGTTTTGGTTGATATTTATATTCAGTTTTCTTTTTGCCATCAATAGTAATTTCACCTAGGAAAAATTCACTAGTAAAAGCTTCACCAGCTTTATGTTCCGATTTTGAATAGGTTGTTACTAAACCAGCATATTTCGAAGCATAAAAACCTTGTAAATTTTCAACAATTGTTCCTTGAAGATGTGTAATTGTTTCAACAAGAGATTGAGCATAAGCTTTACCAAAGTTTTTGTTGATAAATTTAATGCCTTCATCTTCCATCATGTCAGCAATAAAATCTTCAGCTAATGCTAGATCACGCTTAAATCCTTCTTCATCAATATAACCTGGTTTATCATGTTCGGTAGCATCAACAGCAGCATCAACTTTAACTTTAAAGTCTGCTTCAATTCTAGCAACAGTTTGATCATGTTCTCTAGTTATTTGATCAACTCTTTGTTTATGTTGTTCAACAATATCTGCTTCGTAAGCAATTGCAACATCGGTAATAACCATTGGTTCTTTTAATTCTGCGGCAACAGCTGGATCGGCAATAGCACGACAAAGTGGTTCGGAATAAGCTTCAAACTTACCTGGTCTTTGTTTGCCAGATGCATCAGTTAATGGTTGATAAGCTGTTTTGGAAGTTATTGTATAACCGATAACCTCATCAAAGAATGATTGCATTGCAGGATCTGCAATTTTTGTTCTGTGAGTATAAAATTTTGCTAAAATTTCTTTTCTTTGTTGTCTTTGTGCAGGTGTTAGTTCACCTTTCTTTTTGCCTTTAATAGCATTCCAGGTTACCATATCTTCTGGTGAAGGAATAACTCCATTTTTTGCTAAATCATAAACAGCCAAAACAGGAACAGGAACATTTACACTGCTACTATATTTTTGTAGTGATGTTGAGCCATAAGTTTCAGCAATTCTTCCACTATCTGCAAAGTCGCTAACAAATGCAACGGCGCCATCCAAACTTTCTCCAGTTTTTGGGTCGGTAACCATAATATCATCAAGAGAACCCCTAAACACCTTGTAGAATTTGGTTAAACGGGTTTTGTTTGATTTTCTTGCCGCAGTTGTATCGTCAAGTAATTTATCAGCTTCTGCAATAGCATCATCTCTCTTTTTATCAGCTTCTGCAATAGCATCTGCTCTTTCTTCAGCATAAGTTTTATCTGATTGTGGATCTTTTGCATGTTTTACCCATAATGTTCTAGTAACACCAGTTCGTGTTGCATCAATTTGACGAACATATTCTTTTCTTCTTGGTGTTAATACTGTAAGAGCTGTAACATCAACAAATCCTTTATCGTCTAATTGCACTCTTTCGTATACAGGAATATGATCCTCTTCGCCTACAAGAGTAAATTCACCTCTAACTTCTGAGCCTTTCTTTTCAACAATAGTTCTTATTTCTTTTTGTTCTTTACTCATAAAAAGATTGCTAAAAAACTTTTTTAATCCCATTTTTTTCTCCTTTTGTTTTAATAGTGAAATTTGGGCACTATTAATTTATTAATAGTATTTTATCACATTACAAAGCATTTTACAATATTAAAATTTAAAATAATTTTCAAAATGCTTTAAATATTGGCTTTTTTACATATGTTTTTATATTAATTGGACTAACAAAATAAAAAAAGATGCACAAATTTGCATCTTTTTTAATTATTGAGCTTTTCGTTCAAACAATTCTCTAACAGTTGGCAATGCTTCAATTTGAACACTGGTTCTCTTCATAGCACTACTAATTAAGAATGCTTGACCACGTTTTGCTGTTACAATGGTATCCTTTTCTTCATCGTTAATACCACCAGCATTACGATACAATTCAACCAAGTCGGTCATATCGGCTGGAGCCAACGCAAATATCATTGAATATTGGCTGGCGTTAATAACAGCAGTTGATTGTTGAGCAATTTCAGGAGTTCCCACAAAGTCTTTAATATTTTGGGTAATAATAATTTGCATACCATAATATTTTCTAATACGTTTTGCCATTTGAACCATGAAATCTAGCGCAACTGGATATTTTTTATTAATAAATACGTGCGCTTCGTCAACACACAAAATAACTCTGCGGTGTTCTTCTTCTTTTAATGTCTTATCATTAAAATATTTTAGGTTAAAGTCACGATTACGAATAATTTCTTGGTTTAGGTATTTAAATACCAAAAGCATTTGTGCGTTTGTCATTAATTCGTTACCATTTGCAATAAGTCCACGGAAGTTAAAACAGATAAAGTTTTCGTTTGTTGCAATAGATGTTGGACCGTTCCACAAGTTGGAGTTACGTCCACCTGATGCGAATTTTTCGATATAGGTTTTAACTGTTTGCAAGTTACGAACAACATATGGTTCGCTTTCTTTCGATAATCTTTCGTTAACTAAAGCAACCAAGTCATCAAATATTGGAAAATCTTCTGGTGCACATTTTGAAATATCGGTTATTGGAGTAATATTTTTACGAGCATACAAATCAACAATCATTGAGTTTAATGTTTCAAATGCATCGGTATTAATACCCATCAAAATAACCCTAAAGAAGTTTTCTAAAAACTGCAAGTGACCATTAAACGAGTCATCGTGCGAACCTTCTTCGGCTTCAAGCGATGGATAAATGTGGAATGGGTTAAAGATACCGTCTGTAGAGTTACCTACGTCAATAATTTTACCACCCAAGTTATGACAAAGTATTTCATTCCTGCATCACGTGCCAATTTTATCCATTCTTCTGCATCAAAATATATCGGGTTGAATATACCTGCTAACTTTTCATACTCTTTGATAGGAATTTGGAAGCACGATTGTGCCCATTCAGCTATCATATCCATTCTTTGACCTTTCCACTCACCTGCTAAAAGTGAGTAAAGACCAAAGTGAATCATCATACCAAATTTTGCCTCTTTAAACCATTCTTTATTTGTCATAAAATCACCTTTAATTCACTTACGGCTATCCCGAAAAAATTCGGGATAGCCATAAACATTAATCTTTAACAGTAGAATATACCGCTATTGAAGCAGCAGGAATAGTATCCTGTAAAACCTTATTTACATTTTTAAAGCCCTTATCGGAAGTAATCATTTCAGCCGAGGTGTTAGGCTTAACTTTAGCAGGATCGAACAAGTATCTATACATATTTTTGCCAATACTCTTTTCAAAGTTGATGCTAATCTTTTGCTCTAAAGCGCCTGTATTAACAACAATAACATTTTGATACTTTTTGCCGTCCTTTTCATATTCAACCATTGAAAGATATATACCGTTTGTGCCTTCACTATAATAAACCTTACTGCCAAATTCGCCAGCGTGCTTAATAACAGTGGATAAACCGTAATAAGATTTATAAGGAATTGCACTTTCATAAAGAGAAGGTGCAGTACCTAAAACGTGAATACCTTCATTAAATTCACCGCCGGTATCAAGACGTGTAGGCCAAATGGTTTCAAACAATTGCCAATAAATACAACTATTAACACCGGAATTCATTGCAGCAATTACAGTTTGAGCAACTTGCTGTGAATAGAAGTCGGTATTTTGAGTTTGCAAAGCATCACCGTACATCCATTCATCAAACCAGAAGGGCTTGCCGGTTTTAGAAATAATATCTACAAACTGTTCAAAATAGTATACCCAAAGGTCATAGTTATCGTCACGAACAGATGCGGAAGCACTACCGCCACCTGCGCCCGGCCAGGTAGGAATATACCAGTGGAAAGTATAAACGTCAATGCAGTCGTCTATTCTTTCAATCCACCAGTTAAGCTCTTCCTCTAAGGTTTCACCCTTACAAAAGTCTTTACTTAAGCCGTATTGCGGGCCTGTAAGCTTTACCTTATCGCGAAGGCCTGCTTCCTTAAGCTTCTCAATTGAGTTTGATATATTTGATACCTTAGCA
>CALDPW010000200.1 GCA_937911885.1 uncultured Clostridia bacterium
AGTAAACCAATGGATATGCTTTTGTGTGGCGATGTTGGCTATGGTAAAACAGAAGTTGCAATGCGTGCCGCATTTAAGGCTGTGTTATCGGGATATCAGGTAATGTTGCTTTGTCCAACAACCATTTTAAGTGAACAGCATTATAATACTTGTATTGAACGCATGCAAAATTTTGGCGTTAAAATAGAAGTTTTAAACAGATTTAAGTCCAAGGCCGAAACAAATCAAATATTGCAAAAATTGCAAGATGGCGAAATTGATATATTGTGTGGAACTCACAGGTTGTTAAGTTCGGATGTTCAGTTTAAAAAACTTGGATTGTTAATATTGGATGAAGAGCAACGTTTTGGTGTTGAACACAAGGAAAAAATAAAAAAAATAAAAACAAATATTGATGTATTAACACTATCGGCAACGCCAATTCCTAGAACAATGCATATTTCGTTAATAGGAGTTAAAGATATTAGCATAATTGCAACTCCTCCAATGGAGCGAATCCCTGTTATGGCTCAAGTTATGGAGTTTAATGAATCACAGGTAAAAATGTATATTGATCGTGAACTTAACAGAGGTGGACAAGTTTTAATTGTGTATAACAGAGTGGAAACTATTTACGACTTTGCTTCACAAATAAAAAAGATGGTGGGCGATAACGTTGTTGTAGATGTTGCCCATGGGCAAATGAATGAAAAGGTGTTAGAAAATAGCATTTTTAATTTGTATAGTGGAAAAACACAAGTGTTGGTTAGCACGGTGCTTATTGAAAACGGCATAGATTTACCTAATGCAAACACTTTAATTGTTGTTAATGCAGATATGTTAGGGTTAAGCCAATTATACCAACTTAAAGGCAGAATTGGGCGTAGTAATCAACAGGCATATGCTTTGTTTACTATTGATAAAGGTAAGGTATTATCAACCGATGCTTACAAGCGATTAGAGGCTATTGTTGAGTTTTCGGGGCTTGGAAACGGTTTTAAAATTGCCATGCGCGATTTGGAAATTAGGGGCGCTGGAAGCATTTTTGGAGCAGAACAAAGTGGACATATTGAAAGCGTTGGTTATAGCATGTATTTAACATTGCTAAATGATGCTTTAAAAGAACTTAATGGGGCTAATGTTAAATCTTATACTGATGTTAAAATTGATTGCTATTTTGAGGCTAATTTGCCTAATTATTATATAAGTGGAACACAGGCAAGAATTGGGGCATATAACGAAGTTGCAAAAATTGAAAATAATGATCAATTTAACCAGTTATTTTCCAAATTTGAGGATAATTTTGGAACTGTTCCAAACGAACTTAAAAACCTAATGCAAATAGCTCAAATTAAGAATATTGCAAAAACAATAAACATTAAAAAAATTAGCATTTTAATGTTTGAAACCGTTATTACATTTGAACAAATAAATGACCAATTGTTAAAGGTTATTACTCAAATATGTTCAAATATTAACTTTGGAGCAAATTTAAATGTTAGTAATGGTGTGGTTTTAACCATAAAAAATAAAAACGACGCTCAAAAAACATGCGAAAATTTGATTAATATATTAAACTTGTTTAATAATAATTAATTTAATAATTGCCAAAGTTTTTTTATTTATGTATAATCTATTAGTAACGTACCAATAATTTGGAATAATGTAAAAATATGTATTTGGAGTAATATGAAAAAGTTTTTATCAGGCTTATTCGCGCTAGTAATGAGTATTGGGTTGCTTGCCGGATGTAACTTAGTAGAATTAAATAAAACTAAATATTATAATCAAACAGTAACTGAAATTGTTTATAAAGGCGATAAGGAAACTAAAAAGTTTACAATGGAAGAACTATTGCAAGCTTATAATACTTATGGCTATCAATATGTTCAAAATGGTAGCACAGCTGAGGAGGCTTTAAGTCAAACAGTTGAGTTGATGGTTCAAAGATATTTGTTGGTTGAAAAAATCAAATCGGAAATTAGTCTTACTCAAAACGAAAAAAATTCGTTAAAGAAACAAACTTACGATAGTATTAATTCACAATTAAACGAACTTGAAAGCGAAATCAGAGTTGAATGGGATATGGTTTTAAAACAACCAGAAGCTACAACCGAAGAGGAAACATCACTTCGTGCTGCTTATACACCATATGAACCAAAAGTTGAAAAACAAACTGATAGCAACGGATTAAATCCTGTTTTGGTTAGAGTTGAAGCAGACGAAGAAGAAGTTGTTGAAGATCCAGGTGAATTTGTTCAATATGTAACAGATCAACGTGTTTCATATGAAGCGCTTTATTAATCAAGTAAAAGAAAATAACGAAAATCTTGGAAAAAATGTTAAGGACGATGATATTTTAAAAAATGAAATCGATCGTATTTATGGCATTTTAGAAGAAAACAAATATATTAGTAAATACCAAGAAATAGTATTAGAAAACGCCGAAGTTAAAACAAGTGAGGTTGTTGAATCTTATATTGCAAAATATAAACGTGATAAACAAACCTACGAAAACGACTATGAAGCATATCATGCTGCAATTGCAGAAGATGCTAGTGCTATTTATTATCATCCAAACAGTGCAAACACAGAATATATGTGGGTAACACACATTCTATTTAAGTTTAGTGATGAACAAACAGCTCAAATCGAAAAACTTGAAGCAGATTTAAAATCAAACACAATTGATAAAACATATTACGACGCAAAAATGGAAGAACTAACAAGTCTAGAAAACACAGTTGTAAAATATGTTAACAATAGTGGCGAAGTTGTTTCAACAACAGCAGCAGCTGCTTACGAAGATATTAGACAAGGTGTTGCAAGATTTGATTCTGATATTTACTTTACCGAACGTGCTCAAGCATTTAACGATTATATTTATAAATATAACGATGACGAAGGCATTATGAACAAAGATTTTGCTTATGTTGTTAATATTGACACATCAGTAAGCGACAGAATGGTAAAACCTTTTGCTGACGAAGCTCGTGATTTATATGCTCAAGGATTAGGTTCAATGAGTGCTGCTCCTGTAAAAACAGAATATGGTTATCATGTTTTGTTAAACTTAGGCAAAGTTCAAAATATTGTATCAAGTGCCGAAATTGATAGTTTAACTTGGCAAAAACTTTATAGTGTAACAACACAACCAAGTTCAACAAAAACATTGTTCCACTTAGAATATGATAATCTTGCATTAGATAGTAATACTGTATCTGTTTATTTTGATAACTTAATTAAAGATTTAACAGCAAGTGTTAAAGAAATTAAGTATCACGAAACAGTTTATAAAACTCTATTAACTATTAATCAATAATAAAAAAGAAAGCCATTTGGCTTCCTTTTTTTATTATTACCCATATTGTAAATAATAGCTTTGACATATTTTTAAAATTTGGGTATATTAAAGTATAATAAAAAACGGTGAAATATAGTGCTTAAAAACAAACAAAGTAAACTTAATAAGGTATTTGTTGCACACAATAGCAATGTGCGTTTTTTTGCTAATCGCAACAGTGTGGAAGATAAAAACAAGGCCAATAACATTTTAAAAACAGAGTTTGTGGTTGATAGAAGCACTATTGAAGCAAATAAGCATTATGAAGCTGTTACAGGCGAAGATTTTGCTAATGAAACCTTAAAAACAGCATCAAAAGCTTTTGAAAATCAAAAAAAACAAATAACAAAGTGGTATAATTTATCGTTTGTGTTGTTTAACTTTATTGCTATTTTTGCATTGTTAATTTATCAAATAAACACAATAACAGTTTTGCCATTAAACAAAATTGAAGGTTTGAACCCTGAGTTTTTAATTTATGCTAGTTTAATTTTTGCTTTAATAATGTTAATTGAAAGTTTTCAAACCTATATTTTAATTCATGCTGCAACAAAACGATCGGCACCAATTATAAGCTACAAATCTTCGGCTATACAAAAATATTACAATGGTGTTTGCACAGTGGGTAGCATGGGGCAAATGTTAGAAGTGGATTATTTACACAGATTTGGAATTGAACCAGTGGGAGCAATTGCAGCACCACTTGTAAAAACCTTTTTTAGTTCCATTTGCTTAGTTTTGGCTTCTGTGGTTTTTCTTATTTTAAATTCGCTAAATCTTTATCAATTTAATAGGGTTGTAATAATTCTTGCAAGCGTTAGTTTGGCTATTGGTGGAGTTTTAATAATACTTTTGATATTGTTTATGTGTAGCAAAAAATTAATGCCCAAATTACTATTAAATATTATTCATTTTTTGCACACAATAAAATTGATTAAAAATCCTAACACTTTGTTTAACAAGTGTATGCGAAAGGTTTTTGAGTATAAAAAAAGCATTAAAATTTATTCAAAACACATTTTTGTCACAATTGTTTCGTTTTTAAGTTGTGCAATTGTAACATTGTTAAAACCATTGGTATTAGTAATGATTTATTGCATGTTTACCGAAATAGTAACAATGCAAGTTGTTTTGCAAATTTTTGCATTATATTTTATTATTGAATTAGTGTTAAAATTAGTTCCATTCCCATCTGGTGCTGGCATTGCAGAGTTTGTGTTTACCATATTATTTGCAACAATATTTGCTAGTGGTGTGTTATTTTGGGCTATGGTTATTTACAGAATTTTAAATTATTTTGTTTATATGCTTCAAGGGTTAATAGTTTTGGGCTACGACTTTATTTATGGAACAAAGCGTTATAAAAAACGTTTGTTAAAACAACAAAAAGACAACAAATAAATTGTTGTCTTTTTTATTTAAAGGCAATGGTTCTGTTAATATTATCATACACATGTTCTGCATTAAACAAATGCATAAATTCTTTGCTAAACGACCTTAGTGTGTAACCATTAAGAGGTTTTCGGTTCATTATTAAAATATTA
>CALDPW010000201.1 GCA_937911885.1 uncultured Clostridia bacterium
GAAAATTTATCAAAAGCTTATTATTATGTTTCAAATGGTGTTTATAACCATCATTATGCAGATGTTTTTGCATTTAATAAAAACAGCGAAACAAAAACAACTGCCCTAGACTTTATGTATTTTTCAATGTGTATTGCAACAGTTATTATTTCAGCATTCGCTATTTTAATGGCATCAAGTTTAATGGCATCCGAATACGATAGTGGAACAGTTAAATTACTAGCAATGAGACCATTTAAACGTTGGAAAATTTTAAGTGGAAAACTAATGGCAACAATGTTCTTTGTTTTGGTATTTATACTATTTAGCTCCATAATTTCATTTGTTGCTGGAATTTGCATGTATCCATTAAATACTGCTCCAATATTAGCAGTTATAAATGGATCAACAGCTTTTGCAATAAACCCAATATTATTAATGTTAATCAACATTGCATCTTGCATTTTTGAAGTGTTGTTCTACACAGTTTTAGCATTATCTATTTCAACCATATTTAGATCATACACTGCTGCAATTTCATTCTCATTTATAACATTTATTTTAGCATTTACATTTAATATTTTATTTGGTGGAGCTTTCTGGTATTCATATATTCCATTTATTAACACAAGCTTCTTCAAATTCTTTGGTGGAAGTTTCCTAACAACTCAAACTGGATTAATAAACGATTTCTTCTCACCTGTTTTATTATCAAATGCAAACTTATTTATCTCATTGGGAATTTATTTTGCTACCACAACAATATTATGGATTGTTACTCACATAATATTTAAAGCAAGAGATTTCTAACAAAAAAAAGTAGATTTTTAATCTACTTTTTTTATTGTATTTTTCTCTATTTCAGCACGTGCTAATTTATCACACAAATTGTTTAATTCATTATCTGCATGCCCCTTAACCTTAATCCAAGTAATATTATGAATTTTGGTTAGTTCTAGCAATTCTTGCCACAAATCAATATTTAACACTGGCTTTTTGTTAGCAGTTTTCCAATTATTTGCAATCCACGAATCAATCCATCCCAACAAAAAGGCATTTAAGGTATAAGCTGAGTCGGAATATAGCGAAACCTCACAAGGCTCTTTTAACAATTTTAAAGCCTCAATTACAGCTGTTAATTCCATACGATTATTTGTTGTATTTTCGTTAAAACCCGAAAATTCTTTTCTAGTGTTTTTATATATTAAAACAATTCCGTAACCACCTGGACCAGGATTCCCTGAACAAGCGCCATCAGTATAAATTTCTACAAACTTCATAACTTCTCCACTTTTATTATTAATTTAATTATATCATTACAACATTATTAAAATAAAGTAAAATTATTGACTTTAAATTTTATTTAAATTATAATATTTAAGCATTAATGAAATGCCCTAGGGGAGTAGTTCAATGGTAGAGCGTCGGTCTCCAAAACCGTTTGTTGAGGGTTCGAGTCCTTTCTCCCCTGCCAAATAAAAATCACTGATATATTTCAGTGATTTTTTTGTTTTATAAAAAAAAGAACATCTTTTGATGTTCTCTTTTTTTATTTTGCATATTCAACACTTCTGGTTTCTCTAATAACATTAACTTTAATTGTTCCAGGATATTCCATTTCTTTTTCAATTTTTGCTGCAATATCTTTTGCAATAAATAATGCTTGATCATCATTAACCTCGTTTGGTTTAACAATAATTCTAATTTCTCTACCAGCTTGAATTGCGTATGATTTTTCAACGCCTTTAAATTCATTAGCAATTTCTTCTAATTTTTGTAAACGTTTAATATAGGTTTCTAAACTTTCACGTCTAGCACCAGGTCTTGAACTAGAAATTGCATCGGCAGCTTGAACTAAAATTGCTTCAAGAGTTTCATATTCAACACCGCCGTGGTGTGCTTCAATACAATGAATAACCTCTTTTGTTTCTTTGTATTTTTTAGCCAAATCAACACCAATTGTTACGTGTGTTCCTTCAACTTCGTGATCAACAGCCTTTCCAATATCATGAAGCAATCCCCCACGTCTTGCAACGTTAACATTTGCTCCAAGTTCGCTTGCCATTAATCCTGCAATATACGAAACCTCTAAGCTGTGTTTTAACACATTTTGACCATAGCTGGTTCTGTATTTTAATCTACCCAATGTTTTTATTAGTTCCGGATGTAAACCATTAATACCTGCATCAAACGCAGCAGTTTCGCCAGCCTCCTTAATTGTTACTTCCATATCACGAGTAACCTTTTCAACCATTTCTTCAATTCTGGTTGGATGGATTCTACCATCTAAAATAAGCTTTTCAAGCGAAATTCTTGCTATTT
>CALDPW010000202.1 GCA_937911885.1 uncultured Clostridia bacterium
AACTTTTTGACCAGCCTTAATATTTGCACTAAAATTATTAATAATAGTTTTATCGTTGTTATATCCAAAATTTACATTTTTAAATTCAACATTTCCTTTAACAGCTGATAATAATTTTGGTTTGTTTTCCTGTAATTGTTCTGACTCATCTAAAAACTCAAAAACACGTTCACTTGCAGCCGCGGTTGATTGTAGAGTGGTTGAAATATTTGCAACATTGCTAATTTGATTGTTAAACATGCGCATATAAATAATAAATACTCCAATTGTAACAGCAAACAATGGATTATTGTTATTTATAGCAATATAAGCACCAACAATACATACTGCAACATATGTTAAATTTCCAACAAAATGCATTACAGGATGCATAAGTCCACTTAAAAAGTTTGCTCTAAATCCAGCATTAAACAAATCATTATTAACCTTGTCGAATTGTTTTTGTGCTTTTTGTTTACCATTAAACACTGTTACAACATTGTGTGCTGAATAAATTTCTTCAATTTGACCATTAAGTTCACCCAATTTTTGTTGTTGCTTTACAAAATATTTTTGAGACAATTTAACAACTAGCAAAATTAAACCAACCGAAATAGGCATAAATAACGCCATAACCAATGTTAATAATGGGCTTTTTATTAACATCATAATAACTGCACCCAAAATCATGGTTAAACTTGTTATGGTTGAACTTAAACTATTACTTAAACTTTGTCCCAAGGTGTCAACATCGTTGGTAATTCTAGATAAAGTATCGCCATAGCTATTTTTATCAAAATATTTTAATGGTAAACGATTTATTTTTTTAATTATTTCGTTGCGATAATTTTTTGTTACACTAGCTGCCACCTTTGCCATAATAAATCCTTGAACGGCATTAAATATTGCTCCTAAAACATAAAACACGCCTAACCAAACACCATAATAAGCAACTTGCGATAAATCAATTACTGTTTGTTCTCCCGAAGCAATTAAAGTCCCAATTTTATCAATAAAGATTGGAGCAACAATTCCTAGCACTGTGCTTACAATTGCAAAACATAATGCAATAATAATTATTACATAATTACCTTTTAGTGACCCTATTAAACGTTTCATTCCTTGTTTGAAATTTTTAGGTTTTAAGCCAGGAGCTCTAACACCTCGTGATCCTGGTCCCATTTTTGGAGGATTGTTTTTAATTTCTGCCATAATTTATAGTTCCTCCTCTGATAGTTGTGACAAAGCAATTTCTTTATAAATTTTACATTTTTTCAACAATTCTTTATGTGTGCCAACTGCAACCATTTTTCCATTATCTAACACAACAATTTTATCAGCATCCATAATAGTTCCTACTCGTTGAGCTACAATAATTTTTGTTGCATCTTTTGTATATTGTTCAAGTGCATTACGCAATGCCTTATCTGTTTTGTAATCTAATGCTGAAAAACTATCATCAAAAATATATATTTCTGGATCTCTAGCTA
>CALDPW010000203.1 GCA_937911885.1 uncultured Clostridia bacterium
CAGAGTCAAACTCAAGGTGTGGCTTCTCATACTTAGAAGTCAAATTAATCTCGTATTGGATAGCATCTTCGCATACAACAGAAGCTTTCAATGTAATATTGTCATTATCATAGAACACATTTGCAGTATTCGAAGTTGTAACATCAATTAAAAGCCCCAACAACACTGGGCAAACCACTTCCAACGTTTTGCTAATAACATAAACAAGTGATGTGTAACTACCAATAGCTTTGCGACTAACCATTTCTTGTTTAATAACATTATAACTTGCATAATACATAGCTGTTGCCAAACCATTTAGCACGCCAGCCAAAATTAACAGCTTTGCCAAATGTGGTCCAAAAAATATAAAACACACAACTAGTGCAGCCTTAACAAACATACCAAATCGGTAAGTGATAACTCTGTTGGTTTTATCAACCACTTTACTTATTGGAATATAAAACACAGCCTGTGCCAAATACACAAACAAGTTATAAACGCCAACATTAAACAAATAAGTGTAAGTATCACCATTAAAGCTATAAATATGAGCAACCAAAAACGTGGTTACAAACATATTAATAATTCCAGCAATCATGTGGCACGCAAGCAAGCTGTTTTGCGACCTAATATCCCTTTGTGAAGATTTTATATTATAAGTATAAGCCATTTAATATTTCCTTTTTAAACTGCTCTTATTTTAACATATTTAACATTATAAAACAATTTTTATAAATTAACATAAAAAAAAGAACCATCAAAGGTTCTTTTTTTAAACAGTATAATAATATGTTTGTTTTAAAGCAAATCCACTTGGACAAATTAAGCCCGAAGTAGCACCTGTCTTTTTTAAAGCTAATTCACTAAACTCAAATTGAGTTTGGGCATCGTTTAGTTTAAAATACCTTGTTTTGTTAATATTTAATATTAACTTATTATCAACATAGCTAACTTCAACAGCTCTAACTTGTTCGCTTTGATTTAATGCATAATAGTTTTTGTTAATATCTTTAACAGAATTATCATTAATCAAAATTGCATCAAGCAACACATCCGAAAAATCAGCATAATTCATGTTTGTATATGAAATTGTGTTGTTAAAATATGTTTCAACAGTATAGCTAGTTGCAGTTTCGCTAACTTTGGTAACAAGTGGAGTTAATTTTGTGTTAACCGATGTCATTTCGCACACAACATCGCCATCACCGTTTATTAAGAATAAACCTGCTTTGTTAATTGGATTATTATCATCAACCATTGATGCTGCTGGTTTTCCGTTAACGTTAACAAAAACCATTGTTCTGTTAGCATCCAAATCAACACATCCAAACTCAAACACA
>CALDPW010000204.1 GCA_937911885.1 uncultured Clostridia bacterium
CGTTGTTGTGGTATGAGTGCTGTTGTTACCACAAAAACTAAGGAAGGAATTGAGATTATTACCGAATGTATTGGTAAGGTTTACGATAAAACCGAATGTGATTGCAACGAATGGCAAATTGTTGGCGAGCCAAGCACAAGCATAACCATTAGCAAACCAAACACAGTTGAGCTAACTTGTGCAACAATAATTAATCGTATTCCGGATGTTATTAATGCACCATGTGGATACTTTACAACCGAAAAAATGCCAACAAACAGTTACAGATCAAAATCGTTAGAATTTTATGTTAACGAAAAATAAAAAAAGAACATATTAATTATGTTCTTTTTTTTTGTTATTTTTCTTCGTTATTTTTTGTTTGTTCGGTTTTTGTTTTGTGTTTTTCAAGGGGATCAAAACCAACTCCCAAAGCTTCGGTAACATTAACCGAATACATAAAAGCATTTGGATCAATTTGTTTTACGGTGCGTTTTAAGTCGGCAACTTGTGCTCTGGTAACCAAGCAAAGCAACATTTTGTGATCATCTTTTTTATACATTCCAGTAACATCTAGTTGTGTTGCACCACGTTTAACATTTTTAATAATGGCTTCGCCAAGCTCATCGGCTTTGTCGGTTATTATGTAATATGCTCTTGCAGCCTTAACACCATTAATAACAACATCGCACACATTACCCATAATAAAGCAGGTTACAAGTGCATACATACCATAGTTTATGCCATAAACAAAGCAGCTAACGCCAATAATAACAGTATCAATAATAATTAATATTTGGCCAGTTGTTATTTTTATGTTGCTATTTTTTAACATGCAAGCAATTGTATCGCCACCACCAGTTGAGCCACCAGCACGCAAAACAAATCCTGCACCTGCGCCCATAAGCAATCCACCATAAATTGCGCAAAGCAACAAATCGGAGCCAACGTTAATGGTAATATAATCGCAAACAAACATTGCAAGCGAATAGGATGCAACGCCTAGGGTTGATAAAATAATAAAGCGTTTTCCCATGCTTTTAAAAGCAATTGCAAACAAAACTGCATTCATGGCAAGGTATAAAATTGATGGGCTAAGGTTAAAGCCATAGGTTTTTAATGCGTTGCACACAAGCGATGCTATACCCGAAAATCCTGTTGGCGAAATGTTGTTAGGGCTTAAAAACACGCTAAATGCAATACCCATTAAAAATGTTCCACCAACAATAAAAATAATGTTAATTATTTCTTGAATAATTTGTTTTTTGTTTATGTTTTTAGTCATAATACTTCCTTAATTTAGCCAAATAAATGGCCGCAAAACTTTGCGACCATAAAATTTGTTATATAATATCTAAATATTGTTGCCCAACAACCATATCGCTATCGTCAATTGGAACCATGCGATATTCGTGAATTTGCATGCTCTTTACAAACTTATGAAAATCTGGTTCGGTGTTAATTGGGCTATCAAGCCTAACTTCAAGCAAGTTAAGTTTAACTTTTGTTTTTCGTGCATTTTGATAGGTGTTTTGTTCAAAGCTGAAAATAAATTTTAAGCCGTTGCTGTTAATAACACGATATCTATCACGTTTTTTTGTTACGCTTAGCTTAAAGCGAATTTGGCGAACTGCTTCAAGCGCATCAACGTTAATGCCGGTTGGCAACAACTCTAACACTGCTTTTGCAATAAATTCGTAGTAGTTAAAAATTTTGTCACGTTTGCCAATTTTTTTAATGAATGTATCGGGAATATCACTTAAAAAGTCAATACGTTTAACACGATTGTTATATCTAATAATCAAATCGGCATATGGGCGTTTTTTGTAGGTGTTAATACTAATGTTAATTCCTTTTTTGTTAAAGAACATATCATCGGTATCATAATAGGTTTTTGTTAAAACATCACGCAAAGAGGAACTGACACCAAAGTTTTTTAAAAGTGTGCCAGTTTTCATAATGTTTTTGTGAATATCTTTATATTCGTCTATTAAAAACTTGTAGCCGGTATAATTTTCGCGGCGTCCTTGTTCGCTATTTCCCATTACTTAATTCTACAATATTTATTTGCTTTTTGCAAACAAACATTAATGTTATTATTAACAATTTTTTAATAAATTTTATGTTATATTTTACTTTTTTAATTTTGTTGCTTTAATATATTATATTAAATATTATAATTAATGGTTAATTTATATTAAACATAAGTAATAATTCATTGTAATTAACATTGAAATTTAATTTGGTTTTGTGTTACAATATTATAAGGATGTGCATAATGGCAAAAAAACAGAGCAAAAACTTAATAACCATAATAGCGCTTGTTCTATTTGCTTTTTTGCTTGGTGGGTGTGCCACTGTGGATTATTCACGCTTTGTTTATCCCACAGGTGAAATAACCGATAAGTTGGTTGTTGAACTGGATGAAGAAAAGGTTAGGGATGCAGGTGTTTCCATTAGCGTTGTTACTGCAAAAATTAAGCGCGACATGGAAGATTATTACAAGCAACCAATTAACGATTTTGTTCATGAATGTTTACACAACGAAGCCTACACAATTGCCCAAAAGCAATATATTGCAAATGGTATTAGATGTAATGTTGAAGTGGTGGGAAACAACACTGTTATTGCCGAGGTTAACTACCAAACAATTGAATTATTTAATTTGTATTATGGCATAACCGATGACGAACTTGAATCAACCGAGGATTTGGAATTTAGGGAAGGCGATTTTGTTAACAAATATGTTCAAAGTTCGCAAAACGCATTTGCTGTTTTAAAAACAAAAACTCTAAAAAATTTGGTTAATCAATACGAAGTGTTGTTTTATGATAAATTTGATATTAACGATGTTAAGCTAACACAAGTTTATGCTAGCCCAAATGTTGATATTAGTTCAAACGCTAATGCAACCGAAATAAGTCAAGGAATTAAAATGCATCAATGGGAAATTGATCCAGCAAACCTTGATTTTAACATTGAATTTTATACCCTTAGCCCAAACACTGGTCCATGGTATATTTTGGCATTGTTTTTAACATTGTCGGCAACAGTTGTTGCATTTGTTTACTTATATTATAAAAGCAATAAACCATCAAACAAAAAATAGAGAGTAATTATGAGTGATAGATATTTTTTTGATAAACGAGATATGAAAAAAGCACTAAAAAAATATGGTTTAATATTTTTGTGTGTTTTACCAGTTTTGATTGTTGTTAATGTTGCGCTAAACAGATTTTTAAGCTTTTGGCTAGTAACATTAATTGATGTTGTTATAGTGTTTTTCGCTTTGCTTGTTGCTCAACTTATTATTAATGCAGTAACAATTCGCAGAGCTGAAAAATTAGAAAGAATTAAACAAAAAAAGCTTGAACAACAAGCCGAAGTTGTTGTTGAAGCCGAAATTGTTGAACCAAAACAAAAAAACAAAAAAAATAAGGATAAAAAATAATGGCTAAACAAACCGAAAAAATGATGCCACACAGCATTGAAGCAGAACAAAGCGTTTTGGGTTGTGTGTTAATTGATACCGATGCATGCATTAATATTATGAGCGATATTAAAGATAGTGATTTTTATGTTGAAGCTCATAAGATTATTTTTTCGTGCATGTATAATGTTTATCGCAACAACAGTCCAGTCGATTTTGTTACACTAACCGATGCGTTAGAAAAAACAAACATGCTCGAAAGTGTTGGTGGAATTGAATATATTACCACGCTTACCAACATTGTTCCTAGTGCGGCAAGCTATAAGCATTATAGCGATATTGTTAAACGCAACAGTATTTTGCGTAAACTTATTTTGGCAAGCAACAATATTACTAATTTTTGCTACGAAGGTGCCGATATTAAGGATGCTTTAACTTTTGCTGAAAAATGTATTTACGAAATTTCACAAAAAGAAGATAAAAGCTCGCTTACTCACTTGAAGGAAAGTGTTCCGGAAGTTTTAGAAAAATTTGAAACAATTCAAAAAGATAAAAATAGTTTGCGTGGATTGCCTACTGGAATTTATGGCCTTGATAAAATAACAAATGGATTGCACAGATCCGACCTTATTTTTATTGCTGGTCGTCCAGGTTCGGGTAAAACATCGCTTGCTATGAACATTGTTAACAATGCTGCTATTAAAAGTGGTGCAAAAGTTGCTGTGTTCAGCCTAGAAATGCCTAGGGTTCAACTTGCACAACGTTCGTTATGTTCGGTTGCCTATGTTGATATGGCAAAAGCTCTAAAAGGCGAACTTACTGTTAACGAATGGAAAGCTTTGTGGGGAGCTAACGAAAAACTAAGTAAATCCAATATTTATGTTGATGATAGTTCGCTTAACACACCAGTTGATATTTTAAGCAAATGTCGCCGCTTAAAAGCAGAACATGGCTTAGATTTAATTATGATTGACTACCTACAACTTATGAACGCAGGTGGCAACAGCAAAGATAGCAACCGTCAACAAGAAATTTCGTATATTTCACGTAACTTAAAAATTATTGCAAAAGAACTTGATGTTCCTGTTATTGTGCTAAGTCAGTTAAGCCGTGCAGTTGAACAAAGAACCGATCACCGTCCACAACTTAGTGACCTTAGAGAATCGGGTTCTATTGAGCAAGATGCAGATATTGTTTTGTTTGTTTATCGTGAAGATATGTATGCAACCGATCCTAATGCTCCTAAAAACGATATTGCAAAAATTATTGTTGCAAAACACCGTAATGGTGCTCTTGGTGATGTTGCTGTTAAATGGGTGGGAAGCATTACAACTTTCGTTAACCTTGAAAAGGATGCAAATGCTCAAAGCCTTGAAGGTTACGAACCTCCTGCTCCTATTAACGATGCTCCAACTGGTCCTGATGAAAACATGCCAGAAATTGTTCCACTAGATGATAGTGATATAACAGATATATTTTAAAAAAAGCTAGCGTTATGCTAGCCTTTTTTATTAAAAAAGAACCTTTTAAAGGTTCTTTTTTGTTAGTCTTGAACAAGTTCAAACACATATTCAACAAGGTATCTTCCACGGTTTGAAGGAGTGAATGTTGCAGTTGTTTTAACTTCGCCGTTAACTTTAACTTCTTTTAATGTTAATGTAACAGGAGTTGAATCAACAACTAATTGAATGCTTCCTATAAATTCTACCGGCTCACCAGCATAAACAGATGTGTGACGGAATAAATCAGCTGTGTCGGTTGGGATTGATAGTGTTTCATATTCTGGTAATTCAAATGTGTATGTTTCTGCCCAAACAGCATATTCGTTTTCAACACCTGATTGACCATAGATTTTAAAACCATATGAAGGAACAATTGTTCCACTTGTTAATGGGGTTTGTAAATCTGCATCTAAATACCATTGTTGTGGCACAGATAGCCCAGGAATTAATTGTCCCAAATTGTTAATTGTATCATTTGATAAGCTAAATGAATCGCCATATTCAAATTGAAGATCTCTTTTTCTTATACCATCAATATACACTGGAACATAAACAATTGCATTTTCAACTTCACCATATTCGGTAAATGTTGATGGTGTTAGGGTAGCATCAATTTGTTTTGATAGCTCTGTTACCATTTTTTCTTGCATTACATAGGTTGTATCAACCAAAATTCCTTGTGCAGGATTTGCTTCCATTAACATTGTGGTTGTAAAATCCGAAGTTGTTTTAACAAAATCGGTTTCGTTAAATACTAAGGTTGATGTTCCAGTTAAAGTTAGCACACATTCCGTGCCATAAACAACAGCAGGTGTGTTTTGAATGTTTATTGTTGCTAACAGTGTTATAAGCCCTTGATCTTGCGAAATTGTTATTTGTATTGCATTGTTTGCAAGGGTTTGTTGATTGATTGAAAAATTTTGACAAAAATCAGCAACATAGGCTGTTTTAAATGTTTCAAAATTTGTTATATCCATGTGGAATGTGGTTAACAAATCAACAAATTTTGTTTCAAAAATATTATAGTTTAAGTCTTTAAAAATATGATCTGCCGAAATTCTTGTTGCTTCATAAAATGTTGGTTGGTCACCTTGTGGCATTTTAACATATTTAATGTTGTTATTTGCATCTTCATTAACAATATGTTCTTCGCTGTAAACACCATCAAAATCTGCTTTTTCACCATCAAAATAAGCTGTTAACCTTGATAATGTTCCGTCTGTAGGGTTAACGCTAACTTTTTCTAGTGAATATGTAGGCTCATTCATTATAGGTTCTTGCGATCCTGCAATAGTTGTAATAAAGGCTCCTTCAGCT
>CALDPW010000205.1 GCA_937911885.1 uncultured Clostridia bacterium
CCCAAAGAAGCAATTCACGACCCTTGCTTTAAAGTGTCTTTGTACGGCGGGGAAATTTACACTAACACGGTAAAAATTCCAGTAGAGCCTAAAGAAGGTATGGATAATGACGCAACCACAACGTCTAGTGTAGTGTATATACCTCATATTGATGACGACAAAATGTATGACGAATGGAATTTAGACGAACTTAACGATGCTTTAAACACCAAAGTGTTTGAACCAGATTATAATTTGGTTACTCCAGAGGTTGTTGAAGGCTTAACTTGCGAAGAAGCAAGCGAAAAAATTGCAGCAAATGCAACAGCATATTATCAAAAGAAATGTGATGAGCTGCTTGCAATTGGCGTTAACTTTGAAGCTATTGAAAGAGCAATTATGTTAAAAGTTGTTGATACTCTTTGGATGGATCACATTGACTATATGAATATGCTACGCAACGAAATTGGTTTAAGAGCATATGGTAACCACGATCCTGTAATTGCTTATAAAGAAGAAGGTTACGATTTATTCGATAAAATGATTAATACCATTAGAGAAGAAGTTGCAACATTCTTAATGCATGTAAAAATTGATATTAAACCAATTATTCAACGTGCTCAACCAATTATAACAACCACAAACAATACTGAAAAAACAAGTGCAAAAACAAACAAAGGTGTTGTTGGCCGAAATGATATGTGCACTTGTGGTAGTGGAAAAAAATATAAAAACTGTTGTGGTAAAGAAGAATAATGATAATAGATGATTTTAGAGAAAAATTAGTTCAAATTACTGACAGCCTTAATGTGTGCTGTCAGTGTCTTTGACTTGGATGAGTTAAATAAAAGGATTTTGTTTTTAGAGGCTGAGTTAAATAAGCCCGAAGTTTATTCAAACATTGGCATTAGCACAGGTTATAACAAAGAACTAACTCACAAAAAACAAGAAGTTGAAGAATTTAATAATTTAAAAACCGAACTTGAATTTGTAACCTTTGCATTAGATAACACATCCGAAAACGATAGTGTGGCTATTGCCGAAATTGAAAGCACTCTTGCCAAGCTTGAAAAAGATGTAAACAAGCTATATATCGAAACTTTGCTAAATGATAAATATGATGGCAGTAATGCTATTTTAAAAATTCATAGTGGCGCAGGTGGAACCGAAAGTTGCGATTGGGTTTCAATGTTGTTTAGAATGTATCAAATGTATGCAAAACAAAAAGGCTACACGGTTGATATTATTGATACGCTTGATGGTGACGGCGCTGGATATAAAAGCGTTACATTTATGGTTAATGGGTTTAATGCCTATGGTTATTTAAAAAGCGAAATAGGTGTGCATCGCCTTGTTAGAATTAGTCCATTTGATGCAAACAAACGCAGACACACAAGTTTTGCCAGTGTTGAGGTTATGCCAGAAGTTACCGACGATAGTTCGGTTGAAATTAGGCCAGACGAAATTAAGGTTGATACCTATCGTAGTAGTGGTGCTGGTGGCCAACACGTAAACACCACCGATAGTGCAATCAGAATTACACACATTCCAACCGGAATTGTTGTAACTTGCCAAAACGAACGCAGTCAAATTCAAAACCGTGAAACAGCAATGAAAATGCTAGTTAGTAAGTTGGTTGCGCTTAAGGAAGAA
>CALDPW010000206.1 GCA_937911885.1 uncultured Clostridia bacterium
CGTCTTTTTAAATCTTACATAATGATTTCTATTCCAATCCTTAAGCCTATCATAATTAGAACTCCATTGATTATATTGTGCACATGTATTATAATGTTTCAATCCTCTTTTTAGAACCGGAACCACATAATATTCATCATCTACTATTGTCAGTTGAGAATACATACATTGACTTCCAAAACAAGAATAATAAAAACTATCAGCAATATATTTATTTATATCACTAAAAGAAATATATACATAATCATTATGGCCAGTAAACCAATAATAGTTGTACAGAGTAGAAAAAAGTACACTATCTCTATTTACCATATAAAAATCTGATGGATAATAAGCAGGAGACAATGTCAATGACATCGGAGAAAACAATGTATCTAATTTAGATTTCGCAAAATCATATTCTATAAAATGATTCGCAGGAAAATCATCAAAAAAATATTCTTTTAAACTAGCATAATCCATGTTCATTTTATGATTTCCAATTAAATATTTCATAACTGCTCCTTAATTGTTTTCAATAACATCAACAGCAGGTAAAACTTTACCTTCAAATAGTTTTAAGCTTGCTCCACCACCTGTTGAAATGTGCCATATTTTTTTAGCATAACCAAATTTAATAACAGCAGCAGCACTATCTCCGCCACCAACAATTGTTTTTCCTTTACATTTTGTTAATGCTTTTGCAACTAATTTTGTTCCATCTTCAAATTTAGGATTTTCAAATACTCCCATTGGACCATTCCAAATAACGGTTTTAGCGCTTTTTATTGCCTTTTTATAAGCTTTTATTGTTTGTTTTCCAATATCCATTCCCAAATATTCGTTAGGGATATTTGCATCAATTGTTGTTTTAATTACTGTTGGATTTTCAAAGTCGTTGGTAATTACATGATCAATTGGCAACAACAAGTTAACACCCTTTTCTTGAGCCAAATCAATTAAGCGTTTTGCTTCACCAATCATTTCGTGTTCTACACGGCTTTTGCCCATATTATAGTTTTTAGCACTTAAAAAAGTATATGCCATTGCTCCACCAACAATAAGTGTATCAACTTTATTTAGCAAACTTTCAACAATTGTTAGTTTGTCGCTTACTTTTGCTCCACCCAAAATACCAACAAATGGTCTTACTGGGTTTTGAATAACATCAGCAATGTTTTTAAGTTCTTTTTCAATTAAAAAACCTACAGCATTAGGTAAAAGTTTTGCAACACCATAAGTTGAAGCGTGTTTACGATGGGCTGTTCCAAATGCATCATTAACATAAATATCAGCAAGTGATGCTAATTTTTCGCAGAAATCCTTATCGTTTTCTTCTTCTTGATTATAAAATCTTAAATTTTCAAGCATTAAAACTTCGCCTGGTTTAAGCTCGCTAGCCATTTGTTTAGCTTCTTCACCAATACAATCAGGAGCAAACTTAACATCAATACCTAACAACTCACCCAATCTAACAGCTGTTGGTTTTAATGAATATTTTAAATTAACTTCTCCCTCAGGACGTCCAAGGTGACTCATTACAATAACTGCTGCAGAATTATTAAGCAAACATTTAATTGTTTTTAATGCTTCTTTTATGCGATTATCATCGGTAATAACACCATTTTTAATTGGCACATTAAAATCTACTCTAAGCAAAACTTTTTTGCCATAAACATCAATATTTTCAACTGTTTTTTTATCCATAGGTATCCCCTCTTTTTTTATTATTTACACATAAATAGTATATATTTTTTTTTGTTTTTAAGCAAATTAAAGCATACAATAATTAAGCATTTGCTTATAATTTGTTATTAATATTGAATTTTGCCTTAAAATATTATATAATTAATATATATGGAGGTTGCAATGGCTGAACTTGATATAATTGAAAAAGCAAAAAACAATTCAATAATATTTACCACTGCCGAACTAAACAATCCAGATGTAAAAGGTTCGTTTGTTTATGCATCACCTGGCTTTTATCAAGGTGATAAAAAACCAACTCAAACCATGAGTCTAGGCGCCATTAAACTTGTTTTAAGTGATGAAGAAAAATTTCAGAACCTAATGCAAGTATTAAACAATCCTCAAGTTCCTACAATAAGATTTGGGCATTATATAATGGGCGATATTGCAACTAGATTTTCATGCGATAAGGCTGTGTTTGCAAAATTAGTAATGGACCTAAACTTAAAGGGCGAACTATTAGATATTGAAAACATCGACGAAAAACTTGATATTATTATTCAGTTAACAACCCCAAAACAATTAAAAGAAAGTTCGGAACAGTTCCAAACAGAAATTGATTTTAAACCTGTATCAATACCAATTAAAAAACTTGTTATGTTTTTTGAATCCGGTTTTAAACTTTATGATTTTAACAAATATCCAAATTTACAATTTGAAGGATTAAGTAAAGATGAATTTGCTTATGTTTTAAAAGAATTTGCTCAAAAATATAACTTGTTTCAACTTTACACATTTTCGCCAGCATCCGAAAAGTTTTATCATGATATTTTAAACGACAACAATGTTAACACTTCACAAATTAACGAAATCAATGAAACAAAGGATGATTATTTAGAAAGTGTTAAACTAAACAGCCAATTAGTAAAACATGTTTTTGCTAATTTACCACAAGAGTTTAACGACCTAGAAAAAGCGATTTATGTTTATATAAAATTGTGTCGCACACTAACCTACGATCCCGAATTTTTTGCTTCAAATCAAAAATATTCACATATTAAACACGAAGACATTACTTATATCGAAAAAATCACTCCCGAAAATTCGCAAATTGTATGTTACGAATTTAATAAAATATATGGCAAATTTTTACATATGCTTAACATAAACTTTGTAACCCAATCTTCTGCACTAAACTCATATGGGCGTGGGCACGAATACTTAAACTTTAAAGCAAACGATATGTTAATTAAAGCTGATTCGGTTACATCAATTATTAAGGGCGATTTATTCAATGCAAAAATAGATTCACCACTAGTAGGGCTTGTTTGCGAAAATAAAAATAGAGAATATCGTCAAAAATTCTTAAATGCTCTTGATAAAGTTTATACACATATTAAAACTAACGAGCCTAATCCATATATTCAAAAAGATTCATCAAGCTCATGGATTAACCTTTATACAACCTTAAATGGTGGAAAAACTTTTGAAGTTTCTATGGAAGAAAAACTTGATATTTTACAAACTCAATTGCAAAGAACCCAACTTCCACCAGTTGATAAAATTTCTTACCTAAAAACACTAACCTCTGCAATTTTTCAAGAAGAAATCGAAAAGCATCAAATGGGAATGTATATTATAAACGAACAAACTCCAAACGGAAAACATTACTACACACCAACAACTGTATTATCATTTAATGAAGATAACATTAATGTATTCCCTAGCGAAAACACATATTATTTGTGCAGTGCAATGGGAAAAATTAAAACATTATCATTTAGCGAACTTGAACAGTTATTTGCTATTTCACGTTTGGGATATATTAATCCAAACAGACCAGATCATTTAATTCCAGGTATTATTGGAGGCAGACATGCTTAATCAATTAAGAAAAATTAATCAAAACCTAATGGTTAAATACCAATTAGAAAAACGAGAAGATAAACTTTTAAAACAACAAGTAATTGGACAAATATTGCAAAACGATAATTGTTTTTTTGAAATGTCTATCGAAATTGCGTATAGCATTTTAACCGATTTAGGATATAAAAAAGAAGAACTTAAACAAGTTTACTTAGAACTAACAAAACCAAAAAAATAGCCAACAGTGGCTATTTTTTTATTTGTTTAATGTATATATTATCAACCTACAAAATATAAAAGTTAGCTAAAAAAGTTTTTATTACACACTTTTATTATAATTAAAATTATTTATGTTATACACATAAAATTACTTTACACAATATGTTTTTGTTTAAAAGTGGTTGCTTTATGACATTAATTGCCAATATTTAATCAAAAGTGTTGTTTTTAATATAGGACTACTAAATTGCAAAGTAAAAGTTTAACAAATATTAAATACAATAATATTCATTCCTATAACATCCCACAAATTAATTAGCTAATTGTTAAAACTATGTTTAGCTTTATAAATGCTTATTGCTAAACAAAAAAACAAATTTACAACAAACCATTGATTAATATTACCAATTTAAGCATATATGTGTTACAATAAACCATAATACATTTTTACAAGGATAACATAATGAAAAAAGCAATTTTATTTGATTTAGATGCTACTCTAATTCAATTTAATCAAAAACAATTTGAACACGAATATTTTACTAAACTATTAAAAAAGATTGAACCGCTTGGCATTAACACTGCTGAGTTTGAAAAAGTGTTATGGAGCGCTGTTAAAAACATGTATGCTAACAATGGTGAAAAAACCAACGAACAAGTTTTTTGGGATACATTAAATATTAAATATAGCAATCAATCTTCAAAGCTAAAAGAAACATTTGATGATTATTATTCCAATGAATATAATTCTATACAAAAAATCGTTAAGCAAAATCAATATGTTAAACAAATAGTAAAATATTGCCAACAAAACTTTGAATATGTTATTTTAGCAACAAATCCATTTTTTCCACACTTTGCCGTTGCAAGTCGCCTAGAATGGGTGGGACTTAGCATGAACGATTTTGACTATGTAACAACCTACGAAATTGCACATTATTCAAAACCAAATCCAAAATTCTTTGAAGAAGTTTTAGATAAGTTTGGCTTAAAGCCAAGCGATTGCATTATGGTTGGCAATAACGAAGCCGAAGACTATATGACAGCAACATCTATTGGGATTGAATCATATTTAACTGGCGAGTTTGTAATGCCTTGCGACAAACTATCAAATCATGCTCCAATAATTGATCTTAAAGATTTAATTAATGTTTTAGAACAAGCAAAAAACCACTAAAATTTAGTGGTTTTTCTTTTTATTTATTAACTTATTGATATTAATTTTTTTATTAGCATAAATACAATTACTTATTGCTTGTTTTGATCTGATTGTTCAGTATTATTTTCTTCATACACCTTTGTTTCATAACGCATAATCATAATGCTTGTTAACGAGAATACTGTAACAAAAACAGCGAACATAATTTGAAAAATTAAATAATTTTTAATTAATGCAAACAAAATTAGCAAGGTAAACGATAAGCACCTAACAATTTGAAAAATTGTTTCAACAACACATTGATGTTCTGCAATATATTGATACAACCCAGCCTCTTTTAAATTTTTGTTGCGATATAGTTCAAATGTTAGGCTGTTAACAGCGTTTCCTAATGTTAAAACAATATTATAAACAATAACAGTTATATTGTTTGGAATTATTAAAAACAAAGCTGCCGAAACCAAAATTAATATTGCACTTAAAATATATATCCACTCTCTATCGCCAGGATGAGAAAATTTACTTAATGCAATAACAGTTATAATTGAAGCAACTGCCCCAACACTAGTTATGGCTCCTAAACTAAAACTAGAACCAAATTCCACCATAATAAATATGCTAGCTAGCGACGACACAATTGATGTTAAACCATAAAACAAGCATATTAAATAAACAATTTTAATCTTTTTGCAAAATTCAGGATTTTGTTTTATTTGTTTAATATATTCAACAACATTAAATCCACTACCAGCTGGACGTTGTGCATTAATAAAAAATGTTATAAATATTTGAATTAAACAAATAACACACACATAAATTGCAACTGTTGCAAATGTGGATACTTCAATTAGCATACCTAATAAAATTGGGAATACAATGTTTACAATCTTTGTTAACACTTCCAAAATTAATGTATATTTGCCAATTGTGTTACGACTAACCATTTCCTGTTTTAGCACGTTATAACTAGCGTAATAAGCTGCGTGAGATAAACCATATAACACACCAGCCAACCAAACATATTGTGCCAAATTTTCGCCATAAAAAATGGTAAAAACAACTAATCCTGCTGTAATTAAGTTAGCTAATCTATAACACCAAATTCTGTTTGATTTATCAACCCAAAGTGAAAATAAAAAATAAGCCACCATCATAACGGCGTAGGTTGTTAAATTATATATTCCAACATTTACTGCATAATCAAAAATATTTGCAGTTTGTGAATATATGTGTGCAACCAAAAAGGTTGATACAAACAAATTAATTATTGAAAATAAAATATGACAAGTACTTAAACAAATTGTTGATTTTTTGTCTTCTTTACTTGTTGAAATATTATATGTATATGCCATAACACTCTCCGTGGCTAATTATAGCAAAATGATTAATTTTATCAAAACAAATATATTTATATTTATTTAAAAGCCAAATTAAAATAAAAAAAACCGCACCAAACGGTTCGGGTTTTTGTGGTGCGGATGAAGGGACTTGAACCCCCACTGTTTCCAACTAGAGCCTAAGTCTAGCGCGTCTGCCAATTCCGCCACATCCGCATAATTGGTGATCCATCCGAGAGTCGAACTCGGGACACCATGATTAAAAGTCATGTGCTCTACCATCTGAGCTAATGGACCATATAAATTGCTTTTGATTAAAATTGGCTGGGGTAGCTGGATTCGAACCAACGAATGCGAGAGTCAAAGTCTCGTGCCTTACCGCTTGGCTATACCCCAACGGTAAAATAAAAATAATGGGGTGAGT
>CALDPW010000207.1 GCA_937911885.1 uncultured Clostridia bacterium
TGGTTTTTGTTGTAACAACAGCACTCATACCACAACAACGCCCCTTAGGAATATCCATGCCAAGTGTTGAACTTTTTAAGCGTGTTTTAGCAATGTGTGGCACGCATTTTTGGCTTTGATTTGCCACTGTTAGCCCTAGTTTGCTTGCTAACCATCCATTAACATTCCACATGTAACTTGGAGCAAATTCGCCTTTTAAAATAAGTTCGTTTCGTGCCTTTTCGCTAATGTTATCGGCAAAGGCAATTTGTTTTTCAAACTCTTTTGGTGTTAAACCTGCACCATGCACCTTAGCCAATGCAACACCATAATCCTCAACATTATAACTGCTTTTGCCCACAATTTGTTTAATGGTGTGTGTTGAACCTGCAAGTGCTGTAATTAAGTTACCCCAAAAAACATCCTGATATCCACTACCACAAATTGTGCAACGATTTAGTTTTGCACTGCGATCAATTGCTGCCGAAAGTTTTGGATTGCTGTTTTGTGGATAAAAAGCTTCCTCGCAAGTTGTAATTGCATTAACACCGTTTTTTGCACATGTTAACAAAACATCTTTAAGGTCGCTAAGCAAACTCATTGTTGTAACAACAACAATATCAACTTCGTTTTTGTTTAAAAACTCATCCAGCATGTTTGGATGCATAATTTTAACACGCTTTAATGCCCCACCCAACAGCGAATTAATATCTTTGCCAATTTTATTTTCATCAATATCGAATGCGCCAACAATTTTTATGCCTTTTTCTAGGGCATAACGCATTGTGTAAATGCTCATTTTTCCACAACCATATTGAACCATTTTTATTGCTCGTTTCATAATTAGTATCTCCAAAAAATTGTGTGTGTTTTTTATTTTAATTATTTTTAATTAATTTTGCAATAAAAAGCTTTATATTTTGTTAATGTTTTTACTTATTTTAATATTTAGTTTTAATAATTACTTATAAACAACAAAAAAAGATAACTTTGCACAAGTTATCTTTTTTAGATTAATAATTACCCTAAATACATTTTAAGATTTGAACAACAATAATTCCTGTAATGTTGAATCTTTTTTAAAAGCAATTTCATCAACTATATTAAAAATACACCATTTATTATTTTTTGTTTGATAACAAATATAGTCGTTGTCAAAAATGTCAAATATAGGAATTAGTCCAATAGCAGAAAAATCCACCTGCATATCCACACTAGAATCTAAAATTTCTTCAAGCGACATTAATCTAGCACCTTTATATATTTCTTCTTGACTTGTTGCTATATTATAAAAAGCATTTAAAATATCTTCGATATTATTCTTCATTTTATTTCTCCTAAAATATATTATAGCATATAATTTATAATTTTTATGTATTTTTTTAATAATTACTTATAAACAACAAAAAAGATGTAGCATAAGCCACATCTTTTTTTATTTAAGCTTAATTATGCACCAATTGTAATATTTGCTGTTCCGTCGGTTTGAACACCTAGTGAGCTTGCTGGGCTAGTTGTTTTTGGACTAGTTGCACTGCTTCCTGGAACATATGTTGCATCTTTAACTGTGTAATCTGCAATGGTATTATCATCATCGTCAGTAGTTGTTCCAAAGCCTTTGTTTGCTGGAGTGATTGGAGTGCCTGCTGCATCTAATGCACCGGTATCAGCATTGAATTTTAGACCTTGGTCACCAGGAGTAACGTTAGTGTAAACACCAGTAGCAGCTAAATCTGCTTCGCCAGCTGTTCTGGTTGCTGGGAATGCATTATTAAATACTAGGATGGCATTAACTAAGTTGTTTGGAACTCTTTTTGGGTTACCATATGCTTCTTGTAGAGGATCTACTAAGTAATCTTGAATTGCTTCAACAGTAAATGTGAAAGTAACTCTTGCTTTTGCATAATCATTGTTAATAAATGTTGGTAATGCAAAATTCTTTGTTAAGAAATCGATTGAAACGTTTGCACCTGTTTCGCCACCATCGCCACCAGCTGTTAAATCAACTGAAGCAATTGTGCTTTGTTTCATAACTGATTCTTCGTTATCTTTTGGAGTAACAACACCAGTTCCTGTTAACACTCCAGCACCACCATTAGGTGATCCTAGGTAGTTACGAGATCTATCAAGTGTAGCACCATCGCCAGCTAGTGTTGTGTATGTTGGAATATAAACAGTTGATGTTCCAGCGTCGTTTTGTTGTGCTGTGTAAGCTGTAATATCTTTAGCAACAGGTTTTTCTCCTCCAATGAATCCAGCATTTAATGCAACTACAAAGATTACA
>CALDPW010000208.1 GCA_937911885.1 uncultured Clostridia bacterium
TGTAATTATGATTCCTATTGTGTTAATAAATCCAGGGGTAAAGTTTGTTATCTATGACAAATATTTTAGCGATGGAATGCGACTTTGTTCAATTAGTGAAATTACTAAAATTTTAAAATATACAAACTTCTCAAATCAAAAACGCTCAACAATAAAAATCCTTACTCCAGCTGCTAGATTAATAATGCCATTTAATCAAAAAGTGTGGGAGTATTTATTAAAACATTATCCGTCAAAATTAACAGGGCAAGATTAAAACAAGCAACAAATGATTGCTTGTTTTTTTTAATATAATAATTTGTTTCATATTTTAAAAGTTATAAACATACAATTTTGTAATATTACTGTGGAGGGAAATATGAACAGTTATGATATTTACTCCGACATAGCCAAACGAACAAATGGTGATATTTATGTTGGAGTTGTGGGACCTGTAAGAACAGGAAAGTCGACCTTTATTAGAAATGTGTTAAACACATTAGTAATACCAAACATTTTAAACAATTTTGATAAGGAACGAACAATTGATGAAATGCCACAGAGTGGTGATGGAAAAACAATAATGACTACACAGCCAAAATTTATTCCAAACGAGGGTGTTAAAATAACAGTTAATGATAATATTGATATGAATATTAGATTAATTGATTGTGTTGGATATATGGTTGAAGGTGCAATTGGACACGAAGAACACAATAAGCCAAGGCTAGTAAAAACGCCATGGTGCGATGAAGAATTAACTTTTTCTGTGGCTGCCGAAATGGGGACTAATAAGGTTATTACAAACCATAGCACAATAGGAATTATGTTAACAACAGATGGCTCTATTAGTGGTATTGATAGATTGAATTATGTTAAAGCAGAAGAACAAGTTTTTGCTGAATTAACAAAATGTAACAAACCTTTTGTTATTGTTTTAAATTCAACTAATCCTTATTCGGAACAAACTTTGTTGCTTGCAAAATCCTTAGAGCAAAAATATAACAAACAAGTAATTAGCTTGGATGTTTCAAAAATTAACGATGAAGATATTAGTAAAATTTTTGCTACAATGTTAAGTGATTTTCCATTGGTAAGTGTTGATGTTAATATGCCACAGTGGCTACAAGTTTTGCCATTTAATAACAAATATATACAAGAAATTGTTAAAAACGTATATGATATTGTCAACAATAGTAACAAAATAGGTGATTTTAATTCAAATGTAAATATGTTTGAAAATAGTGAAAATTTTGAACATATTAGTGAAGTTTCAATTGAAATGGGCGAAGGCAAAGTAAAACTTAACATTGTTCCAAAACCTGAATTGTTCTATAAAACATTAAGTGAAGAATGTGGTTGTGATATAAAATCTGATTTTCACTTGATAAGTTATATTAAACAATTAACCGAAGCTAAACTGCAATATGATAGATTTAAGCAGGCAATTTTAGATGTTGAAGAAACTGGATATGGTGTTGTAAAACCAACAATTAACGATATGGTTTTAGATGCTCCACAAATGATTAAACAAGGAGGTAGATTTGGTATAAAATTAAAAGCCACAGCTCCTAGTTTGCATTTGATGAAAGTTGATATTCAAACCGAAGTTAATCCTATTGTTGGTAGCGAACAACAAAGTGAGGATTTGTGTAAATATTTAATGACCGAATATGAATCTAATCCACAAACTGTGTGGGAATCTAAATTGTTTGGAAAATCTTTAAGCGAAATGGTGAGTGATAGTTTGCAATCAAAAATTGTTGCAATGCCGCTTGATGCACAGCGAAAAATGAGAAAAACTCTTGGTCGTATTATTAACGAAGGTAAGGGTGGGGTTATTTGCATTTTGCTTTAATTTAAATTTAGATTAATCAAATAATATTTGTTAATCATATTCATTCCGAAAGACAGTTTTTATAACTGTCTTTTTGTTTTTTTATTGTATTTAATGTGTTAAACTTAATTTGAGGTTAAATATGATTGAGTGTGAAATTAGACAAAAATTGTTTACATTGGTTGATGATAAATTTAAAAATTTTAGTTCAACAATAGTAAAAAATAATCATCCCATGATTGGTGTTCAAATACCAAAACTTAGGTTGATTGCAAAAATGATATGTAAAGGCAATAATGATGTTTTGTATTTAAATGCTAATAAAATGGAGTATTATGAAGAGATTTTGTTGCAAGGTTTTGTTATTGGATATTCAAAAATTAATAATCGTTTAAAATTTGATTATCTATCAAAGCTTATTCCATTAATTAGTGATTGGTCTGAATGTGATTGCATTGTAAATTCTTTAAAATTTATAAAAACCGAGTTGGATTATAGTTTTAGTTTTTTAATACCTTATTTAAATTGTGATTCGCAGTTTAAAAATAGATTTGCTATTGTTTGTTTATTAAATTATTTTTTAACAGATGAATATATTGATAGGGTGCTTAATTTGTTAATTAATTTTAAAAGTGATTTTTATTATGTTAATATGGCTATTGCTTGGGCTTTATGTGAGTGTTTTGTTAAATTTTATGATAAAACCTTTAAAGTTTTTAAAAACGCAGATATAAATATTTTTGTATACAACAAAACGATTCAAAAGTGTGTTGAAAGTTTTAGAATTGCAGTTGATAAAAAGGAAGAGTTAAAACAAATAAAAAAGTAGAGCAGTTATGGCTAACCGATTTGAAACTAGTGTAATAAATTAAAAATTAGTTTCATATAAAAATTTAAATTTAATAATTTATAAAATCCGACTTGTAAAAAGTCGGTTTTTTTTGTTTAATTGAAA
>CALDPW010000209.1 GCA_937911885.1 uncultured Clostridia bacterium
ATGGTCGGTGATACAAAGTTCGATATTGAGGGTGCTCATCAAGTTGGTATCCCATGTTGTGCAGTGACTTATGGCTTTGGTACGCTTGAAGATTTTAAAGAATACAATGCTGAATATATTGTTGATACAGCAGAAGATGGTTACACACCAGTTTTAAATATTGTTGCATTATTTAAAGCAGGTGAATTATCATTTAATCCAAAACCATCACAAGGTTATATTAGATTTTTTGATAGCGAAACAGATTATAACAAACATTATGGTCTAAATGGTGAAGAACAACAAACAATGACCTATGGTTTGGATATGATGTCTACAACAAAACAATTTGCTGGAATGAACTTCTGCGAATTGGCAATTGCTATCGGAAGCAATATTTTGGAAAGCAGTGGTAATGGTGGATTTATTAACGATAACGTTGCTACAAACCGTATGACATCTGCCGTTGGAACACTTAAAGCAATTGGATTATATAGTGCGTTGGCAGGTAATTTGAATGCTTTGGGCTTAACTGAAATGCCTGCACAATTTGCAAACTTTACAACTTTAACACTAGAACAACAAAAAGCGGCTATTATTAACTTCTTTACTGCGGCTCCAAATGCTGCAATAGGTATTTATATGGGAGATAATGAACACGCTTTATTTGATGAAATTAGTGGTTTTTCTCCTGTAGAGGCTGAGGCTGCTATTGCAAATATTATTAATCAAGTAAGCAACTGGGCTGACAAATCTTATGCCGAAGGTGAATTTGTTAACATATATATTGGATCTCTTGGCATGGGAGCAGTTCTTGGTTTAAAATAATATAAATAAAAAAAGGTTATGCTTTTGCATAACCTTTTTTTTTATTTTGTTGGTTAAAATTATTTGCTATAATATAAAAAATTTATAAGTAAAAATATTGTATAATAAGTATAACAAACAAATGTGGTTGTGTTATAATATGATAGAATAAGTTTTTACCAAGGAGAACAATTGTGATAGTTTCGAATTATTTATATGAAAAATTAGAATCTCCACCAAAAAATAATAATGAATTAACATATTATTGTGCAATGGATGCTTTTTGCAAAATTGTTCAAAAAAAGAATATTTATATGAGCGATTTAACAACAATGAATGATCCTGCCGAAATGATTGTTCAAAATTTTAACATATCTAATGTTCTTTGTCGTTTATATGAAAATGATTCCTTTAAGTTTGATTTATCAGGAACCAATTTTTATGATTATGTTGCCGATATTGATAACGAAATTACAAAGTCGCAATTTAAAAATTTTGCTAAAAACTATTTTGCAATATGTTTGAGTAGTGAAAGTGATAGTTTAAATATGTGGCGTATGTATGGTGATGATGGTAGGGGAATTGGGTTAACCTTTAACAGAGAAGATTTGATTAAATATGTTAAAAAGGATGCAAAAAAACACTTTGAAGATATTATTTATTTAGATAATACAAACCAAATTGTTCAAGCCATTTCAACTGAAATATTTTCAAAAATTAAAAAACTTGCCTTAGCAAATGATGTAAAAGCGTTAAAAACACTAAAATCCACATTTTTAACCGACATAAACAATTTGAGTTTTAAGTATAAAACCAAAGACTACGAAGATGAACGTGAAGCCAGAATTGTTGATGTTCAAAACGGAAACATGGGGATTGATGATTGTAATATAAAATCAATAAAAATTGAACAATATAATGGCGTTAACGTTAGGTTGCGCAACAATCAATTGGTTATGTATAAAGATTTTAATTTAGAAAATTTGTTGCCAGTTAGTATTGTGTTGGGACCAAACAACAACCAAGACATTGAAGCATTAAAAATATTTTTAGCTAAAAATCAATTTTATGTTAAAAATATTTATAAATCTTATATTCCATATCGTAATGTTAGATAATAAAAAAACACGATTAATTTTCGTGTTTTTTTTGTTTTTGATTATTGTTTATTTGCTAAATCTTCAGTTTTTGTTTTGGCTGCAATCAAAAAGAATATTACGGCAAACACAACAGCTACAACTGCAAAAACAAGATACCATAATAGTGCAGCGCTGAATATGCAACCTAAAACAATATAGTAAATAGCAAGTAGGGTATAAGCTAAAAATTCAATAAAGCAAAACCACATTCTTCGTTTTAAATACTTTGGTGTTTCAACGGGTTCAATAACTGAATCGCCATCAATAACTAAACCAGAAAGTTGGTATTGATCGTTAAAAAATGCTTTGCCTAGCCCGTGGTGAATAATAAAACCACCGCCCATAATCATGCCTAAAACTAAAATATTTCCTATATACGAAATTGCAAATGTAAACCAAAATGATAAAACAATGGTTGCAGCGCCAAATAAAATCATAAAGCATCCCATTGGGATTCGCCATAGTTTATCTAAAATTTTTGAATATTTATTTTCCATAATTTTTCTCCAATAAAATAATAAATAAAATAAGAAAAATTGTAAAGTGAATATATGGTTAAAAGCGAATGGGTGCTTAAAGTATTTTGTTTAAAAAATTAAATTTTTTTAATCCAAATTATTAATTTCCCATGTTGGATTGTGAACAAAAAGTTGTGAAGTTCGGTGGCCTTTGCCCTCTACATATTTGTTTATTGGTGACACCATTTTTGATGTTTTTCGGCGAAAGTTTGCATCGAGTAAATCTTTTTGCAATATTATTTCGTAGCATTGTTTTAATTCGGTTAAGGTAAATTCTTTTGGTAGCAAATTAAAAATCACATCGGTGTATTCCAATTTGTTTTTTAGCCTTTCTAGTGCATAATAAATTATTTTTGTGTGGTCGAAGGCAAGAGAGTTTTCTAATATATTAATTGTTTTAGTTTCTTCTAGTCCAACCTTTTTGTTGGTTATTTCTATAACATTAGAAAAAATTATATCTCCATTTTCTAAAGGTTTTATATTAACTCTTTTATCATTTACATAAATACCAAAATTATTATCTCTTGTTTTTATAGTATATTTATCATTATTTTTTACTAATATAGCATGT
>CALDPW010000210.1 GCA_937911885.1 uncultured Clostridia bacterium
ACACAGTATTTGGTAATAAGTTCATTTTTAGCTAAAATTGCACTTCCAAGTTGTTTTTTTAAATCATAAAATAATTTTGTTGGTCTAATACCAGTTAGCGATCCCCAAGGCAGTGTTTTGTTTGTGTGTTTTGATAAAGCCTCATATAAAGCAATTTTGCTGTAATGCTTTTTGTATTTGTTTGGCTCTTTAAGTTCAAACGGTGTTAATGTTATAGTTTTTGTGTAAGATGTTTGCTCACAACCACTTATTTGAATAGTGTTATGCAATAAGTTGTTTTCAAGCATTATTTGTTGGTTTATTATTACTTGTTCGGTTTGAAATTGTTTTGGTGTAAAAAATAATTTTACAACTAACAACAATTCATCGTATAAGGCTGTATCGTTAGTAACTAATTGCATAACTTTTTCTCCTAATTAATTTTGTTTGCTAAATTGAATAAATTATAAATTTTGGAATTTGTTAATGGATTGCTTATATTTTTATTTATTGAAATAGAATAATTTAATTCATCATTATTTATGTTAATTATTTTTAGTTCAGATAAAACATAAGTAACAAAAACAAATTGATCATATTTTAGATTTTTAAATTGCGGATTTAATCTTTTTAATTGATTAAAATATTCAATTTGAGTGTAAGCAGTTAAATTTTGTTTATCAGCATAAACAATTGCTGTGTGATATGTGGCAAACACTGCCCTATCAGTTAAAATTGAGCTTATAAGCTGTTTGCTTTGTTGTAAAGGACAAACATAAACATTTCCACTAAAATTTGTTAAATAATCGTCTATTAATATTTCGTCAAAAATGAATATATTAGAATAATTATTAAAGTTTTCGTTGTTATTAGGCAAATACAACAAGGTGTTTTCGCCTGAACTCGAATTTATGTTAAAAATATTGTAATTTTGAATTATATTGCCAAGTTTATCACATAGAGTTTTATATGTTGCAAAATTGTTGCAAATAAATAAATTACCCATGTTTTGATTAACAATATTAATTCCCTGATTAATTGAATTTAGAGTTTTTATTTTTGGTTTATGATTCGATTTTGTAATTAATTGTGTTAAATAATAGGCGTTATTCTCTTCCTGTTTTATATTAGTATTAAGGCAATCAAAATAAATATTTTTTATTATTGCTTTAATTTTTTCTTGCCCTTTAAAACTATCAACAGAAACATCTAACAAAACATGTTTGTTACAATTTGAATTTAGGGCTAAAAACTGATTTGATAGGTTGAATGTTAACAGCTCCATGTTGTTAGTTTTTATTTTTAAAAAGTTTGGATGATTTTTTATTCTTTCGGGTTTAAAATTGTTAAATGTAAGCTTAAATACAGGTTTTTCATTGCAATGACCAAATGGTTCTAAAATATTTAAACTTTTAATAAAATCTACTGTTATTTCTTCTTTGTTGCAGTCAATATTATAATATTTTACTGGATTAAATATATCAGCTGGATACGATTCTAAAATATTGGTATTTAACTGATTTTTAAACTTTTCGATATTTTTATTGTCAATAGTTAAACCGGCTGCACCAAAGTGCCCACCAAACTTAACTAGCAAGTGTTTACACTTGTTAAGTTCGGCATAAATATCAATACCATTAATGCTTCGAATACTTCCCTTATATTCGTTGTCAACTTTGGTTAATAAGCAAACAGGGCGATTGTATTTTTCGGTTAATTTAGCACAAACAATTCCCAATACGCCAGCGTGCCATGTTTCATTAAATAAAACAATTGCACCAATTTTTGAAATGTTTGTGTTTTTAAGCATTAGTAAAGCATCATTATAAATATCATTGCCTGCTTCAACCCTTGCATTGTTTTGATTTTCTAATTGTTTTTTTCTAGAAGAACTTTTAGGATCTAAAAAGCCAATAAAGGTGAAGGTAGATAAATCAAGATTAGATGATACAAATACTTTCCC
>CALDPW010000211.1 GCA_937911885.1 uncultured Clostridia bacterium
CGCGCGGAGAGGTAAGAATTATAGGCGCTACAACGCTTAAGGAATACAGAAAGTATATAGAAAAGGATTCTGCTCTTGAAAGACGCTTCCAGCCTGTTAAGGTTGAAGAGCCTTCTGTTGAAGAATTAAAGGCAGTACTTCGTAAGGCTACTTGCGAATGTGCAGCTATCCCTGTATGCTGTGGTACAGCTTACAGAAACAAGGGTGTACAGAAGTTATTGGATGCAGTTATCGAGTTCATGCCTTCACCTGTAGACATCCCTGCTATCAAGGGTGTTGATATGGATGGCAACGAAATCGAAAGACATTCATCAGATGATGAACCTTTCGCAGCACTTGCATTCAAGATTATGACTGACCCCTTCGTAGGAAAGTTAGCATACTTCCGTGTTTACTCAGGAACCATTAACTCAGGTTCTTATGTATACAACTCAACTAAGGGCAAGAAGGAACGTGTTGGTCGTATCCTTCAGATGCATGCTAACAAGCGTGCTGAGTTAGACAAGGTTTACTCAGGTGATATCGCAGCTGCAGTTGGTCTTAAGAACACAACTACAGGTGACACACTTTGTGACGAAAAAGCTCCTGTTATCTTGGAATCAATGGAATTCCCAGAACCAGTTATCAGCGTTGCTATCGAACCAAAAACAAAAGCTGGTCAGGAAAAGATGGGTATCGCACTTTCAAAGCTTGTTGCAGAAGACCCAACATTCCGTAGCTATACAGACGAAGAAACAGGACAAACAATCATCGCTGGTATGGGTGAGTTACACTTAGATATCATCGTTGATAGATTAAAAAGAGAATTCAAAGTAGAGTGTGCTGTAGGTAAACCATCTGTAGCATACAAAGAAACTATCAGAAATGCAGTTAGAGTTGAAGGAAAATTCATTAGACAATCTGGTGGTAGAGGACAATACGGTGACGTATGGTTCGAATTAGAGCCATTAGAGGCAGGTTCTGGAATTCAATTCGAGAGCAAAATCGTTGGTGGAGCAGTTCCTAAGGAATACATCAAACCAACTGAAGATGGTTTCAGAGAAGCTACAAATACAGGTATCCTTGCTGGTTACCCAGTAGTAGATGTTAAAGCAACATTAGTTGACGGTTCATACCATGAAGTTGACTCTTCAGAAATGGCGTTCAAAATTGCTGGTTCTATGGCATTTAAAGAAGCTGCAAGAAAAGCAGATCCTGTTCTACTTGAACCAATTATGAAGGTTGAAGTTGAAATGCCTGATGAATATTTAGGTGATGTTCTTGGAAATATCAATCGCCGTCGCGGTTTAGTTCAAGGAACAGAAATTAACAATGGGTTACAAGTTATCAATGCCCAAATTCCACTTAGCGAAATGTTTGGTTATGCAACAGACCTAAGAGGATTAACTCAAGGCAGAGGTACTTTTAATATGGAATTCTCACACTATAGTGAAGTTCCAAAAAATATCGCTGATAAAATTATTGGCGAAAGGCAAAAAAGCTAATTATTTAAAATAATAAAATTTTTAGGAGGATATAAATAATGGCTAAAGCTAAATTTGAAAGAACAAAACCACACGTTAACGTAGGTACAATCGGACACGTTGACCATGGTAAAACAACTCTTACTGCTGCAATTACTTCAGTTCTTGCTGCACAAGGTAAAGCACTTGCAATGAACTATGCTGAAATTGACAAGGCTCCAGAAGAAAAAGCTAGAGGTATAACAATCAATACTTCTCACGTTGAATACGAAAGTGAAAGCCGTCACTACGCTCACGTTGACTGCCCAGGACACGCAGACTATGTTAAAAACATGATTACTGGTGCTGCTCAAATGGACGGCGCAATCCTAGTTGTTGCATCTACTGATGGTCCAATGCCTCAAACAAGAGAACACATTCTTCTTGCTAGACAAGTAGGTGTTCCATACATCGTTGTATTCATGAACAAAACTGACCAAGTTGATGATCCAGAACTATTAGACTTAGTTGAAATGGAAATCAGAGACCTATTATCAGAATATGGCTTCCCAGGAGATGACACCCCAATTGTTAAAGGTAGTGCTCTTAAAGCTCTTGAAGCTGTTCAAGCTGGTAAAGCTGATGATCCTGCATGCAAATGCATTAACGAATTAGTTGACGCTCTAGATTCATACATCCCAGAACCAACTCGTGAAACTGACAAACCTTTCTTAATGCCAGTTGAAGACGTTTTCACAATCACAGGTCGTGGAACAGTTGCTACAGGTAGAGTAGAACGTGGTCAAGTTAAAGTTGGCGACGAAGTTGAAATCGTTGGTATGGGTTCAAAACTAAAAACAGTTATTACTGGTGTTGAAATGTTCCGTAAATTACTAGATCTTGCAGAAGCTGGCGACAACGTTGGTCTTCTACTACGTGGTATCCAAAGAACAGATATCGAACGTGGTCAAGTTCTATGCAAACCAGGTTCAATTGCACCTCACACAGAATTCACAGCTGAAGTTTACGTATTGAAGAAAGAAGAAGGTGGTCGTCATACTCCATTCTTTAACGGATACCGTCCACAATTCTACTTCCGTACAACAGACGTTACAGGTAGCATCCAACTTCCAGAAGGAGTTGAAATGGTAATGCCAGGTGACAACGTTAAAATGACAATTAACCTAATTACTCCAATTGCTATCGAACAAGGTCTACGTTTCGCTATCCGTGAAGGTGGTAGAACTGTTGGTTCAGGTGTTGTTTCTTCAATTATTAAATAATTGATTAATAACACAAACAATTAAGTAGTTAAAAAGAAGTGCTAAATATAGCACTTCTTTTTTTTGTTTTTATTATAAATTGTTTGTTTAAAGTAAATTTAATATTTGTAAATATATTATTAATTTGCTATAATATGAGTGTATATGGGGGAATTTGCAATGGCAAACACATTGGAAAAAAAATTAACACATGATAACTTTGTTACCGAAAAGGTAGATGTTATTAAAAGTAGATTGCTTGGTGATTATAACGCAAAAGGTAAATATATAATCAACAAAAAAATCGTTGAAGAGTTAATTGATTTAAAAAAGGCTAAAAAAGAATCTTATAACAACTCAATTTTTGTAACAGCAAAAACAAAGGAAGGAAGATTAATCGATTTTCAAATTGATTTTAAAAAGAATTCCAATTCAAATTTAGCAGCTGCTGTTCTTAGCACCTTAGAGCCTGTTGAAAAACAAGGTGGAAGACTTACTAACATTATTAAAACAAGTATTGCAAAATTCACTGATGAACTTGCTCCAGATTTTGTTAGTAGAGCATTAACAACATTTAATGTTGTTTACGATGCAGAAGAAGGCGGAAAAGAACGCGATGCTGACCAATTAGATGATGCCTATATCTTAAAGCGTAACATGCTTTTAAAAGCGTTAGATGGCTTAACAGAGGAAAGTTATAATGCTATTTATGAAGATTACTTCACACAACGCATTAATCTTTTAAAAAAGACAAATAACGCATATTCTAAAAAAGTTCTTGCAATATTTAACGAAGAATTTAGCAAAATCTCCGAACACTTTTTAGTTGATAAAAAATCTAAAAAAGTTAAAAATTACAAAGCAATGAATGAATTGCTAGATAAAGCTTTTGAAGATTTGGAAGGAATGGAAATTTATTCCGAACAAGAAAAACAATATCGCGAACGTATTTTGCCAATTTTGGGAATGTTTATTTCTAGTGCAGAAAGAGTTAGAAAATCGGCACAACAAAATGTTTTAGATGAATTCCCAAGAAGAACAAAGGAAGCTTTAACCGATACTTTGGTTGATATGAAACAATCCGAAGAATCTGCTATGGATCAAGAAGTTGTTGAAAAGAATAAAAAACAAGTTAAAAAATCTATAGACAAAAAGTTTGACTCTATTGATGATAGAGTATCTGATTTATATGACACTGATCACAAAGATTTAACACGTGAACACGCACCAACAAGCGTTGAGCATACTGCTGATTCTTCGAATGTGGCTGATTTTGTAAGAACATATGATAGAATTGTGAGTGGAATTGAGAATAGTGGACGATATGGAGATTTTGTTGATGCTGCTGAAGATTTATGGGATTCTAGACCAGAAGAATTTATAGACAGAGCTCGTAAACGTGGTGGAGAATCAGAAGTTTCTGGACAAGAAGCTGAAACTGCATTTGATTTTGATCATGTTGAAGTTGAAGACGTAAATGATGCTTCAGAGGCTTTTGATGAATCGGATGATATGGATATGGATGATACAGTTGATACGGTTTTGGAAGACGAGCTTGATGCTGAAATGAATGATACTGCAGAAAAGTTTAAGAATGTATATAAAGATGTCACACAAGGATACCAAACCGGAAAAGCTGACTTTATTGCTGGTGCTAAAGCAGCATATTCAAAACAAACACGTCGTAAATAAACAACAAAAAAACATCCAATTTTGGATGTTTTTTTTATTTAAATTATCTTTTTATATTTTGTTGAGTAGGAATGTTTTCTCTAGCATAAAAATTTTGAGCAGCATCCATTTTTTTGAATGAATGTCTAACAATATCTTCTAATGTATTAGCATTTAATTGACCATTTCTACCCAAAGTTTTTAATACGGTTAAGTCGTCTCTTAATGCGTCAATAATTTGTGGATGATGACCTTGCTCGGTATTGATTTCAAATGCCATATTTTCCAACACAGAATCAACCATACCCATAAACATTCTTGATGGTTTTGCAGGTTTTCCACCTTGTGCAACCATTATTGCTGTGTAATAATCTCTAACAACGCCTTTAAAGCTTGCAAGAGTAAGTTGAGCACAGAAAGTTTCGGTAATCTTTTTTTGAACAGCAGGATTGTTTCTGTTTTGCATTAATCTTGCCGCAAATTCATTTAAGTTAATATCAGCACCAGAAGTTAACGCTGTCATAAAAATAGGTTTGCCATAATACATGTCGTTAATCATATCCATAACAGTTGGGTCAATTCCTGCAACTTCTAAGTTTCCCATCATCTTTTCAAAATCAACTTCTTTTAATTGTTTCTTTTTGCGATTGATTCTTGCTCTTTCAGCATCATTTAAAAATCTATCTTGAGCATTGTCAAAATCATAATCCTTAGGATATGTAATAAAAGGAATTCTTTCTTGTTCAGCCTCAATTGAAGCAGCTGTTCTATATGTTAATTTTTCGTCAAAATTTCTCCAAGCTGTGGTTTTTAATTCATAGTTTGCCATTTATAATACCCCTTGTAAAAGTTATATATATTATAACAACATTTTTTATATTTGTAAATACTGATTATCAATAATATTTAAAACTTGTAAATTATTGACAAATATTATATAATAAAATTAAATATATGGGGGAGATTAATATGATTCCTTGCGAAATAATGGATTTAAAAAAATATTATGGCAAGCAACTTGGTGTTGAAAATGTGAATTTTAACATTAAGGAAGGCGAAATTGTTGGTTTTATTGGCCCAAATGGTGCAGGAAAAACTACAACAATTCGAACAATTGTTGGTCTGCTAAAACCAACCAGTGGTGCTGTTGCTATGTTTAACGAAGATGCCGTTTTAAATGGAGACAAAGCCAGACACGAGCTTGGTTATAGTGGTAGCGAGGCTAGTTTTTATCCAAATTTAAGCGTGTTTGATAATCTTAAATTTATTGCTGATGTTAAAGGTGTTAGTTATGATAAATTAAATAGTTTGGCAACTAGGTTAGAACTTAACTTAACACGCAAAGCCAAAGACTTATCGCTTGGCAATAAGAAAAAAATGATGATAATTATGGCATTATTATCAAGTCCTAAACTAATTATTTTAGATGAACCAACTGTTGGATTGGATCCTTTAATTAAACAAGAGTTTTTTAAAATAATTGAGGAAGAAAAACGTCGTGGTGCAGCCATTTTAATTTCATCACATCAACTAACAGATATTCAACGATTGTGTGATAGGGTTGCTATAATTAAAAATGGTAAAATTATTGCTATTGAAGAAATGAGTGAGTTAAAAACAAAACGTTTAAAACATGTTGTTATTGAAACCGATTATTCTAATCCACAAGTAACTCTTAGTGGTGTTAGCAACTTAAAAACCGAAGGTAACTATTTAAAATTTAATTATAATGGGGACATGCAAAAACTGGTTAAATATCTAAATTCAATTGATATTACTAATGTTGAAATTACTGATGCTGGATTAGAAGAAATGTTTTTGCATTTCTATGAATAAGGAGGGAATATGAAACTTTCAGATATTAAACAATCAAAAAAAATTAACCCTCTTTATTGCCTTGAACGAAAGAATAACTTAAAGCAACTAATTGTGTTTTCAATTGTTGCTGCAGTGTTAACCCTTATTACAACCCTTATGTTTTTATTGGTTGATGATATGTTAAAAATGTTGCAAGAAATGTTTAAGGACAATCAAGAACTATACGATCAACTAGGATCAGCTATGTCGGCCGCAACATTGCCAGGTTATTTTGTTGCAAATGCTGGCTCAATTTGGGGGCTTATTGGTGTTGTGTATGCAGCATATTTAGGCAACAAACTAATTAATGGCAACCTAAAAGATAACAGCTTTGAAATGTTATATACACTAGAATATAGTCGCACAAAAATACTAATGAGCAAATTATTGCGTTTGGTTATTAATGTTGTTGTTTTTAATATTGCTGTTGCTATATTTGGATTTATTGGAGTTGCAATTGTTGGTTTTGACCAAGTAAATTATGCAAATTATTTGCTATATGTTTTAACTCAAATTATTTGTTGTTTGCAAGTTGGTATTATTAGTTTTGGTTTAACCTGTTTGTTAACAAGAAAATTTGGAACAATATTATCAATTGTTGTTGCGTGTGTTTTTAATTTTGTTTCCGAAATGGCAATTACAGGGGCAAGTTACAAATTTTTAGAATATTTAAGTCCTTGTTTTTCGAGCTATGCACCAATACTATCAAACGGATTAATTGGTTTTAATTTTATTAGTTTGGCTATTTGGACTTTTGTTGCTGCAGTTGCTATATTTGTTGGTGTTAAAAAGTTTAATAAATCGGACATAATATAGTAAATGGGGCAATAAATAAAAAAAATACTTGCAATGTGTTTATAATTATTATATAATACTTGTAGTAAATAATTAAATAGAGCTTTGCGCTCTATTTTTTTAGGCATAATATGCTAACAATACGGAGGGTATAATGAGAGAAAATATTATTTTAGAGTGCACCGAATGCAAAAATCGTAACTATGCAACTCAAAAGAACAAAAAGAACGACCCAAACAGAATTGAATTTAAAAAATATTGCAAATTCTGCAAAAAGACCACTCTTCATAAAGAAACCAAATAGTTTTTAAAAAGGAAAGTATTATGGCAAAAAAGAAAAATAAAAGGATTGTAAAAGCTCCTAGAACTGAAGAGATAAAGCCAGAGGTTGAAACTGATGTTGAAGTTGTAGAACCAGATACCGAAGCAAAAGTTGAAACCAACGAAACAACCGAAACTAAAAACACTCAAAAACAAAAAAAGACTAAAGTTCAAAAAGGTGGCAAACAAAAAGGAAATGGCGGACTTGGCAAAAAAGCAAAAGAAACTATTTCAGAACTTAAAAAAGTAAGTTGGCCAAATTTTAAAACTGTTGTTAAAAACACAGGTATTGTTATTGTTGTAGTTTTAGTTTTCACACTTGTTTTATTTGGCATTGACCGTGGACTAGCTGCCCTATACAATTTAATTCCAAGATAGAGGTGAAACATGAATAACGAAGAATTATTAGAAGAAGTTAAAACCGAAGGCTTGGATCAACTTAATACAGAAGCTCAAGTTGCTGCTGAACCAGCAGAATTAACCGAAGCTGAACAACGTATTGAAGAAGCAAGGGCAAAAGCAAAATGGTATGTTCTTCACACATTTTCAGGATACGAAAATGTTGCAAAACAAAATTTGGAAATTGTTACCGATAAATATAGTTTGCAAGAACGTATTTTCGATATTGTTATTCCAATGGAAGATGTTGTTGAAGATAAAAACGGAAAACGCAAAGTTGTTTCAAGAAAAATAATGCCTGGTTACATTTATGTTAAAATGATTTATGGCGATGATATTTGGCACGCAGTTACCAGAACCAGAGGAATTACTGGTTTTGTAGGACCAAAAGGTCGTCCACTTCCTTTAACAGAAGAAGAAACACGCAAAATGCATCTTGAAAAAATTACTGTTATTTCAGTTGATCTTAACGTTGACGATAAGGTTGAAGTTCTTGACGGACCACTTAATGGTTTTGTTGGAACAGTTGTATCTGTTGATGCACAAGGCAAAAAATGCCGTGTTATTGTTGAAATGTTTGGTCGTGAAACACCAGTTGATTTAGGACTTGAACAAGTTAGAAAAGTAGATTAATTTAATTTTAATACAAACAGTTGTTTGTTTAAAATATAGTGGGAGAAGTGTAAATCTAGTATGCACTTTGTTAAACCACATTGGCCAAAAGGCAGGAGGATAAAATGGCAACAACAAATAAAAAAGTTAATGCAATTGTTAAATTACAATTACAAGCTGGTAAAGCTACAAGTGGTCCACCAGTTGGTTCATCTTTAGGACCTCATGGTATTAACATCGCTCAATTCACAAAAGAATTTAACGAAAAAACAGCTAGCCAAGCTGGTTACATAATTCCAGTTGTTATTACTATTTATGCTGATAGATCTTTCTCTTTTGTGTTAAAAACTCCACCAGCAGCAGTTTTAATTAAAAAAGCTTGTGGAATTGAAAGCGGCTCTGCAAATTCTAAAAAGAACAAAGTTGCTACAATCACAAAAGATCAAGTTAGAGAAATCGCAACAATGAAAATGCCAGACTTAAATGCTAAAGACATTGATCACGCTATGAGCATGATTGCTGGAACAGCAAGAAGTATGGGCGTTACTGTTATTGATTAAGTGGGAGAATAAAAATTTTTAATTATTCGCAACTTACCACAAGGAGGAAAATATGAAAACAGGTAAAAGATATCAAGAAGTTTCAAAATTAGTTGATAAAGCAGCTCTTTATCAATCTACCGAAGCTATTGATCTATGCGTTAAAACAGCTAAAGCTAAATTTGACGAAACAGTTGAATTGCACGTTAGACTTGGTGTTGATGGCAGAAACGCAGATCAACAAGTTAGAGGAACAGTTGTTTTACCAAACGGAACAGGTAAAAGTGTTAAAGTTTTAGTAATTGCTAAAGGCGACCACGCTACAGCTGCTCAAAATGCAGGTGCTGAATATGTTGGTGCAGAAGATATGATTGCTAAAATTCAAGGTGGTTGGTTAGATTTTGATGTATGTATCACAACACCAGACATGATGCCAGTTATTGGTAGAATTGCTAAAGTTTTAGGACCAAAAGGTTTAATGCCAAACCCAAAAAGCGGAACAGTTACAACAAACGTTGCTCAAGTTATTGCTGAAGTTAAAGCAGGTAAAGTTGAATATCGTTTAGATAAAAGCAACATTGTTCACGTTATGATTGGTAAAGTAAGCTTTGGAACAGAAAAATTAATGGAAAACTTTAACACAGTTATGGATGCTTTAGTAAAAGCTAAACCAGCTGCAGCTAAAGGTCAATATATTAAATCTGTTGCAGTTAGCTCAACAATGGGCCCTGGAATTAAAGTTGATTACAAAGCTCAATAATAACAAAAAATGCACTAATTAGGTGCATTTTTTTATTGTTTAAATAAGCAAATTTTATTAACAAGTTTTTAAAATTTTTTATTGACAATTATAGGTTTATAATATATAATATACACGGTTTTAAAAAATATTTTTGCCAAAGACAGCAAGTATAAAGGTAAATCTTGCCGAGGTAAACAAAAAGTGTGAATTTTCAACTCTTTCGTTTACGTATGCGGCGAAAGAGTTTTTTTAACCTAATACACAATTAGGAGGGTATGCTAAAATGGGAGCAATTGAACAAAAGAAGCAAATTGTTAGTGAAATTAAAGAAAACTTTCAAAATGCTACAAGTGTTGTTTTTGTAGACTATCGTGGTATTAACGTTAGCGAAGATACAACATTAAGAAAACAATGTACCGAAAGCGAAGTTGTTTACAAAGTTTATAAAAACAATTTAATGATTCGTGCATTAAACGAACTTGGCGTTTCTTTCGATCCAAAAATGTTTGAAGGAACAACCAGTGTTGCATTTGCTAAAGATGAAGTTACAGCAGCTAAACTTGTTTGTGACACAATCAAAAAGATTAACAAAATGCAAGTTAAATTTGGCTATGTTAATGGTGAATTAGCAGACGCTAAACAAATTGAAGCACTATCCAAAATTCCATCAAAACCTGTATTGGTTTCTATGTTACTTGGTGTTTTACAAGGACCAGTTTCAGCCCTTGCACGTGCTTTAAATGAAATTTCAAAAAAAGAAGCATAATTAATTAAAATTTGGAGGAAAATTAAAATGGCAAATTTAGAAAATTTAGTTGAAGAAATTAAAAAACTAACTGTTATGGAAGTAGCAGATTTAGTTAAAAAATTAGAAGAAGAATTCGGCGTTAGTGCTGCAGCTCAAATGGTTGCTGGCCCTGTTGCTGGTGAAGCAGCAGCTGCTGAAGAAAAATCAGAATTCACAGTTGTATTAAAAGAAGCTGGTGCAAACAAACTAGCTGTTATCAAAGCTGTTAAAGAATTAACAGGTCTTGGTCTTGGCGAAGCAAAAGCTTTAGTTGATGGCGCTCCTAAAACAATTAAAGAAAATGTTCCTGCTGAAGAAGCTAAAGCTATGGAAGCTAAACTTAAAGAAGCTGGCGCTACTGTTGAACTTAAATAATCGAATAATTGTGTAAAAAAAATCACTCTTTTGAGTGATTTTTTTATTTGTTTTTAAGTTGTGTTTTTAAGCTTATAATTTGGCTAATTTGGCTCACTTTATATATTAGTTATAAAATATGTTATAATGCTATTAAAAGGCAAATACGGGCATTTTTTGGGCTAGATTAAAATAAAAAGTTCTACATTATTGTAGAACTTTTTGGTTTTAAAGAGGTTTGATTGAAACATTAATTGTTGCAGTAACTTTAGGATGCAATTTAACTTTAACATGGAATAAACCAACGGTTTTAACTGGAGTAAACTCAATTTTCTTTTTATCAATATCGTATCCAAGAGAGTTTAATTTTTCCGAAATTTCTTTGTTTGTTACTGATCCAAATGTTTTTCCGTTTTCACCACATTTAATATTTAATTCAACATCAAGATTATCAAGTTTTTGTTTTAATTCTTGTGCTTCGTTTAGCATAACTTCTTGCTTATGAGCTTCGCTCGATTTTGCTTGGGCATTTAGGTTTAGGTTTGTTGCGTTGGCATTTTGTGCAATTTTGTTTGGAATTAAATAATTTGCAGCATATCCATCCGAAACATTAACAATATCGCCTTTTTTGCCTGTTCCTTTAACGTCTTTTAGTAAAATAACTTTCATAATTATTCTCCCTATTTAGTTTAATTAAATTCTAGATTAATTAATATTAAAAGTCAATGTAATAATTGTTTTATTTTTATATTAATGGAAATAATACTAAAAAAAGGAGAAATTTATGGATTTAAAATGTAAAAAGTTAGATTGCGTTTATAACAAAGAATTTGCTTGTGTTGCAAATGGAATTTTAATAAAGCAAAATTTAGATTGTTCAACATATGAAAAAAATCATAACTTAACAAGCGAACAACAACAAAATGTTTCGCGAACAATGTTTGAAATTGCACCCGAATTTCACCCATACAGGCATAACAAAAAAGTGGATATTAGTTGTGAAGCAAAAAACTGTTTGTTTAATTGTGGTGGAAGTTGTAAAAGCAACGGAATAACAGTTTCACGCAGCGATGATAATGCTTATTGTTCAACAGCTATAAAGGAAAAATAAAAAATCAAAACAATATCAAAATTGGGTATTGTTTTTTGTTTTTTTATTTGTTATACTTACTAAGTAATAAAAACATTGAGGAGGTGCGTTATGCAAAAAAATGAACTATTATTAAATGATGTTATGGAATTTGCTGCTTTAACAAGCCACTTTAACAAGTATGCAAATGCCGAACTTGAAGCAAAAATAAAACAAATCGCTTCAAAATTTGGAGCAGAAAACCCCTCAGTAAAACCTAGCAAAGTATCAGTAAACGCAGTTATGAATAATGTTATTGCAATTGCTGCAATAAATCGTGCTCTTGAAACTAACACTGTTTTGCCAACAATGTCAAAAGTGCTTGAACAAAAAGTTAAAGGTTTTCCATATGGCAGAGAAATTATGGGTGTTAGACAATTGGTTTTTATGGGATATCGTAATGTTCACAATATAAAACCAGGAATTGAATATAATTCTGATGAATTTGTTAGAGAATGTGCTTTATCTAATTCGGCTGCATTATTAGTAGCTTGCGAATTAATTGCAAGTGGTGTTAACGAATTTGATAATGGAATGCATTTATCAAAATCTAAATTAACTTTAACAGAAGATGAAGTTGCAATTGCAAATAATATTTTAGCTAAAAAACAAAACATCATTAACTTAGGAACACAATATTCACAATTCATGTCACAAACATCTCACGAAGTTGATGTTTTAACGGGTGTTAGAAGCGCAGCTGCTAGAAGAAAATAAAAAAAGAACATGTTAGTTACAAACTTTTAAACTAGTGTAATAATTAAGAGAATTAGAAAACAATCTAGTTCTCTTTTTTTGTCTGCTTTAATTTAGTTAATCGACGTGTGCTTGTCTGTTCGAGCAAAGTGAGAATACTTGTATATGACAAGCACACGCCATAGTGCCAAATTTTATATTTTATTCTATATACATTCAAAATTTTATTTGTTATAATGAAAATATGGCAACTGAAAAAAGGTTTATAATTGAAGACGATGTTTTAATGCAAGAGTGGAATTGGGATAAAAACAATAAATTATATTTAAATCCAAACGCTCTAACTTTTTCTAGTGGAAAAAAAGCATGGTGGAAATGCAAATTAAATCACGAGTGGGAATCAACAATTTATCATAAAGCTGTTAGATTGCAAGGATGTCCATATTGTTCTAATCGTAAAGTATTGGTT
>CALDPW010000212.1 GCA_937911885.1 uncultured Clostridia bacterium
AAGATAAATGTGCCTTCATCGGTCATGTAAGGAACGTCGCCTAAAAATACTTCTTGCTCAATAACTTCGCCAGTTTCTTTAATTACTAATCTAACTTTAACCTTTAAAGCAACACTATAATTGCTATTTTTACGTTTTGCTTCAGCAATTGTAATTTTTGGTTCTGGTTCGATTGTGTAATCTAACAAATAAACTTCGGCTTTACCGCTATAATCGGTGATTGGAGAAAATTCTTCTAAAGCTTCCTTAATGCCAACTTCTAAGAATTTTTGATAGGAATCCTTTTGGATTTCCAATAAATATGGTAATTCAATAATTTCTTTTGCGTGGCCAAAAGTATAACGTGTTACATTTCCATATTTAAGTTTTTTAATTTTCTCGGTGTCTAGCATAATTACTCCTTAATTTTTGCAAAAATTTTATGCTCACATTAGGCAAATAAATCTGATTTTAGGGTCATAAAAAAGACTATGCTAGTGTATTGCAGAAAAAAATTCTGCCAGTGAAAACAAACTAGCATACCACTACCTTTTTTATTAAGTTACTTTTTACCCATTATAAGTAAAATCAAAAAAATTCACCCCAGCGTTTGAAATCTGCGCATAATTCAAACACTACTTATGCATTTACGATTTTAACACATAGCATGCATAGTGTCAACAAAGATTTTTAAAAAATATTTTTAATTTTTGCATAAAACAACAATATTACACACCTTAAAAAAATTAAAAAATATAAAACAAACCCTATATTACTATATATAAAGTATATATATACTATAAATAATCATATATAAAAAACAAAAAAAAGAACAGGTGTTACCCTGTTCTTCTTTTTTTAACTAGCTGCCACAAAATATGCATAAAGTGTAATGTTAGATGTAATAGCAGTTGTATCAAAATCGAATTTATAGTTATCGTAAACATCGCCTGGGTTTGCATCATTTTCGAATGTTGTATAAGACTTTTTATACCAACCAGCAAATGTATAACCTGCTGGAGGTGTTGGTTCAGATGGAGCTTCAGCAAGGTCACCCTTTTTAACTGTAACACTAACAGCTGGACTAAATGCGTTTCCATCAGGATCAACAAATGTAATAACAACATCTGGTCTTTCCCAATAAGCATAAATTATTGTATCGTTAATAATTTGTGTTGAAGGATCAAATTCAAATGCCATATATTCAGCTTCGGTTAAAGATCCACGAGCACATGTGAACCAACCAATAAATGAATTTACTGCATCTTCTGGGTCAACTGGATCTTCGGTTGGAAGAGTTACAGTTCCTTTAAATGCAACTTGTTGCATTGTAAATGCTGCACCAGTTAACTCATTACCTTGAGCATCAACAAATGTTACATTATAAACAATGTCATCATCTTGATAGTAAGCATAAACAAATGTATCTGCAGTAATTGGACTGCTGAAATCAAATATATATGCTTCGTAGTCAATACTGTTATTAGGTTTTACAACCGAATACCAATTACGGAATACCTTACCAGTTACAGCTGGAGGATCCGATGGACGGGTTGCATTGCTACCATGGTTAACAGTTTGTATACTAATTGAATCAATGCTACTACCATCTTGGTTAATAAACTTAACTTCGTGAGTTATAACATTAAATTTAGCATAGATTGTTGTATTTGCATTAATAACTGTTCCAGTAAAGTTGAATTCAGTTGTAAATGCGCTTGATGTATACCAACCAGCAAAAGTATAACCTTCCTTATAAGGATCAATTATTGGACGACTTGCAGTTCCTCCAGTAACTATATTTTGATCAGCAATGTCGGTAAACACTCCACTAACATTTTGTTGTAGAGAGTTGCCTGATGCATCTCTAAATTGAACAGTCCATGTTTTTGCAACAAAGTATTGATACAAGTTTAGATTTGCATTAATTGCAGTGTTGAAATCAAATTTATATGTGCTGTAGTTTGCTTCGCCACCATATGGTCGTGTATACCAACCATCAAAGTCAAATCCACTTCTAACTGGATCTGTTGGACGAGTTAGTTTTGAACCTTTTGCAATGGTTTGAACACCATTTGTTCCGTATGATGTTGCAAGGTTTGAAGCATCATCATAGAAAGTTACTGTTACATTTGCATCACTAAATACTGCATGCAATGTTAAATCTGAAATTACACCGTTAGCAAAGTTATATTCGGTATAATCTTCACCAGATTTTGTTGCCCAATATTGGAATGTTTTTCCGGATTGAGTAGGATCAGTGGCAGGTTTTGCAACCGCTGCATTCCAATCAACCACACTTGTATTAAAGGTTGTTGCACCATTCATAAATGTTACAACAGCTTTACTCCAATGAGCATATAAAATGTAATCATGAGTGATTTCGTAGTCGTCATCATATTCAAATTTGTAATAATCAAACGATTCTTGGAATGTTGTTCCTTCTTTACTTTCAGCAGGTAAATTATTCCATGATTTAACTGCTTGTTGATATGTAACTTGATACCAACCTTTAAATGTTAGGTTTGTTCCACCTGCAGATTTTGTAGGATTTGAAGAAGGCCAATCATCCTCATCAATTGTATCTTCGTAGGCAACTTTAATAGTGTTAAATGTTCCACTACCACCTTGCAAGTCGAATTCAATTTTATATTTATCCGTTTCTGCCCATTGAGCAACAAGTGTAATGTCACTTGTTACTGCAGTTGTAAAGTCGAATGTGGATCCGTTTAATTTCCATTCTTGCAACACATAACCACTACGTTCTTTAGATAAGTTTGGAGCTGTCATGCCCGAAACAATTTCACGGGTTTCGTTTGTAATACCCGAAACATTATAGTTATAAGTAATCGTTACTGTATCAACATCACCAATAACAAAACCCTCGTCAGTAACGCTAGAGTAAGTTGGCGCACTACCATACATGTTAACTTCACCGCCTTGCCACCAGCCCGAAATATCTTCTTCGGTTTCTTTGCTTGCCATTTGACTAGCAGATCCAAAACCATAACCACCATATTGACCAGCGCCAATTTCGGCTTCACGTTTGTGAACAACAATTTTTACGTGACCATAAGTTATAGCCCACGCAAAACCACCCGCATGAGTCCATTTTGTTTTTACAGTATATTCATCAACAAATTTGGTTAATTTGCGACCACCAGAATTTGTGAATGTATTATATCCCGCATAGTCGCCACTTGAGGAAGCCCTGTTACCATATATTGAGCCAAATTTAAATGTGCTTGGTGTATCATCCTTACCATAAGTTCCACCATCAGTAAAGTCCCTACTGTGTGTTCTAGTGTTTGCATTATAATTGTCAACGTTTTCAATTGTATAGAAATAATTTGATGTTCCATATCCTACATATGCATCATTAACAGTGTTTCCTGTTAACGAACCATTTTCATAATATCCAACAACACCACCTGCACCACCTGTAGCATGTATATTAGCAATTACATAAACACTCTTACTTTTGCTTGTGGCTTCGTTACCATATAATGTGTTATTTGTAATTGTTCCACTACCTGTTAGATAACCAACAACACCGCCAATATAATCATCCCCAATAACAACAGTTACAGGTTTAACAGCACAATTGGTTGTTGAGCCACCACTTTGTCTACCAACAACACCACCAACATAATCAGCACCATAAATAGTTCCACGAACTAGCATGTAGCTAATTGTTGAGCTAGTTGCTTGACCAGCAATACCACCAACATAATTATCACCAACAACATTTGCGGCATTATATGCCTTTGAATAGTTTGTTACTGAAGATGTAATTGTTGAAGAAGAAGCATTGCCAACAATACCGCCCATATAGTTAGCACCATAAATATTAGCACCAACGTTATTAATAGCATCTCTAATTGTGCTACTGCTTATGCTTCCAGCAATACCACCACCATATCCACCACTAAGATCAATTGTTCCAGTATTTGAACATCCATTAATAATATTAATTGAATCAGCCTCTGCAACTATACCACCAGCAACAGAAGATGCTGTAATATTTATATTATTAGCACAATTATCAATTGTTGTTCCATTGCCAGCATATGCTGTAATACCACCAATATTCGATCCACTAGCCCTTACAGTTCCGTTTGCCACCACACCTGAAACATTACTATTATTTAATGTTTTAGCAACTGTTCCTGATTTTTCAGTGAAATAGTATGTTCGGCTAGTAACTGTGATGTTTGATAGATTTATTCCATACACATCTTTAAATAAAGTACCTGTTGAAGCAAAACGATATGTATTACTTGATTGTTTGTTATCAACAGCAATGTTGGTTATTGTAATGTTTTTATTACCATATGCATAACCAAACAGTGCTTTAGGGTTAACACTGCTATCCGCAGTTGAAATTGTTACGTTAGTTCCACCATAAATGTTTGTTTTAATTGGATAAGCACTACTTCCTGCTAATGCTCTAAAGTCACCAGATAATGTCACACTACTAAAGTATATAGGTTTAATTATTGTTGATACATTAGAGTTTACAAAGTTTGTAGCGATTAACCATGAAACATAGTTAAACTCGTTTTGTGTTGTAATATGATAACATTCTTCACCGGTTGCAGTATAAGTGTAAGTTAATGGTTCCGATTTTGAAGCACTTAATGGATCGTTTACTGTATAGTTAATACCAATAACGTTACTACCATCAATTGTCCAATATGGGTTTTGAGAAATAATATCTCTGTAACTAACACTTGCACCACTATATCCATAATTAAATGAAGCATCTGTTAATGTAACACTCTTATTAAATACACCACGATATGGAGCATTTGAATTATTACCAGCAATTGGTTTTAATGAGCCAGCATCAACGCATAATCCCAACAATTGTTCGTAAGCCATGTCTGATGCAGATATAATACCAGCAACGCTTGTTCCAGTAATGCTTGAAGCATTATTTAAAACGTTACCAACATGGTTATTTGTTCCAGATACTTTACCAACAATACCTGCGGCCTTTGCAGCTGAAACACTACCATTATTAATTGCTAATGTAATTTGACCATTATTTAAATCTGCAACAATACCTGCAGCATATTGGTCGCCAGCACTTGCTGTAATTGCACCCGAGTTGTTAACACTTGTTACTTTTGCACCATTTGTTACATAAGCAACAATACCTGCTACATAACTGTCACCAGTTACACTACCAGTGTTATCGGCTGCAACATCGCCAACACAGTTAACTGTTACATTACCATTAATAGATCCAAATAATCCACCAACATATGAATATCCAACAACATTCATAATGTTTTTGTTGTTATTACATAGAACCGAACCAGTGTTAATACCTTGAACAGTTCCTGCAATACCACCAAAGTATTTATCATCGCTTGATGGAGTATTTGCAGCATAATTAACGTATGCACGGTTTGTATTATTATTTAAGTTTAGAACACCTGCTGTGCTTTGGAAGTATCCAACCAAGCCACCAACATCGTGACGACCACCAACAAAGGTTGATGTATTTTCAATGCTAATAGCAGCCTCGTCACCGTTTGAACAGTTACTAATAACTGTATCACGAGCAAAACCAGCAACGGTTCCAATTCTTTCTTGACCATAAATAATACATGAAGAAATAGTTAAATTATCAATTGTTGCGTTTTCAGCATAACCAACAAGACCTAAACCATTGTTTGTTATACTTTCTACGCCTGTTTGCAAGTTATCTGGATCCTCAACATAAACTGCTGTGGACATAATATTTTGCAATTTAATATTACTTCCGGATTTACCTTTTAAGGTTCCACGGAAAGGTTTATTTAATGTTGCATCATCCATGTAATAACCAATTGGAGTCCAAACTCTTCCACCTAACTCTAATGAGTTGTTAATTTGAATTGTTTTTCCTTCAAAAGTATTACCGTTTGCAACTTCTTTTGCAATTCGAGCAAGTTGTGATGGGGTTGTAATTTGAATTAAATTTGTTGTTACATTTAATGATTCATCAACATTTTTAATCCAATACTCAACTTTTGAGTTGAACTCTGGATATTCTCCAGGATTTGTTCTAACCCAAGTTTCAACCCAGTCAAAACCATTTAACATTTCTGTTCCAAGAGCACGAGCTGTAATATTTTGTTTACCAGCAGTAGTGTTCAACATTAATACTGTATCAGTATAGTTAACGGCATAAACACTGCTTGTTTTAGCATTTGCATTGTTATTGTCAGCAATTAATGCTCTTGTTCCCTCTTGCGAATCTAGAGTTCCAACATAATAGAACTGATCAACTTTAATTAAGTTAGAGGTTGATGAACCTGTTCCGTTATAAACTTTGGCAATACCACTAGCTTTTGTTCCGTAAACATCAGAATTTACATAAGCTTTGTTAATATTAAGCACATAGTTATTATTTCCAAATACAACTTTACCAACCAAACCAGAACCAACTTGTTTACCATAAACATTTGCATGTTTTGTTCCCACTTTGTTGGTTAATACAACATTTCCAGCTGTTCCAGCATTACTTGAAGCATAAGCAAAACCAGCAAGCGCACCAGCTGTTCCAGCATCACCTGTTGAAACAAAGTTACTATCTTTAATTAAAATATCTTTTGCGAATGCTCTTTCGTTTGATGCATGTTGTTCTGTTGTTAAATGAACTGATCCAAACAATCCAACGTTGGTATTGTTACCAATTGCAGATAGTCCAGATAAAACGTGTTTGTTTCCAGCAATACTTCCTTTAAACATATTGTTATTATCAGCTGCGCCAACATATGTATCTTTTAAGTATGCTTGTGTGCTTGTTGTTTGAACTAATTCGCTATCAGGAATATTTGATGCGCCATAGCCAATTGGCAACCACAATTTATCATTAAAGAAGAATTCTTTAATTTCCAATTCATTTACAGTGTTAACTAAAGTAATTGTTTTGCCTTCAAAGTTATATAATGTGCGGTTAGTTGTTGTTCTAACACCGTAATTATAGTTGTTTGTAATAATAACATTACCATATTTATTAACATTTCCAGTAAATTTATCACTAGCTGCAAGCGCAGGATTTTCAACAGCATAAGTTACTGTTTTGTAACCGTAGTTAGCAAATGTTGAAATTTCAGCAAGATCTTCTTCGCTTTCAACAGTTATTACTGTGCCAGCATATTTAGCAATAAAGTCGTTATGTTGTTCTTCGGTAACATTATCGTTAGACCAATTATATTCTTCAGCAAGTTGTTTATCATGAACATTTTCTTTTAATTCAACTTGTAGCACTGGTAAACCATAGTTAAATTTAACCATTTGTGCAGCTGATGGAACAACTGCTGTCCAAATGTTGTTAAAGTCAAACAAGCCTTCACCACCATGAACAAGTTTTGCAAGTGAATATTCACTACCATCATATGTAGCTTTATTGGTTGCACCATCAACAGTAATATCGTGAGGATCACCTTCGCTATCATAAATTTTAAAGTTTAATCCATTTGCAGAATAAGAACTTAAAATAGTTCCACCTGTTAATGTTTGATTGCTTACCTTAGAACTATAAATTGTTCCATTGTTGGTTATTACACCGTTCGAAATTGTAGCATCTACAAATGCATTATTTGTAAATGTTAAACCTGTTGTTTGAACGTTGAATAGAACACCATTGTTTGTATTAATAATATTTGTTGTTCCTCTAACCGAAGTAATTAAACCATTATTAGTTTGAACAACTTTTGATGAACTTGTTAATCCATAAATTACAGAATTTTTATCAACCGAAGTTACATTTGCAGAAAGTCCTGCGCCATTTTTAAAGTAAATAACTTTATTAGCAACAGTTGTTCCACCAAATGATCCACTTAAAATTACTGCATTATGTGAATCTTGATAACTATCAGCAGGATTAATTTTTGTTCCTAATGATTGCAAGAACGAAACGTTTGCAAAGTTAACTGATTTATATTTAGCAAAATCAACTTGGTTATTTGAATATCTGTTTGTAACAACAGCAGCTTTGATTTGTCTATAATCAGCAATAGCACTAATTGTTACATCGTCAGCAGTATCATTAATATCACCTGTTAAAACAAATTTAAAGCCATCAACTTTTGCATCAGCTTCCTCAGCATAACTAATTTCGCTTTCGCTAATCCATTTTAACATTGGATATTTGTTGTTACTAATATCCCAAACCTCAGTATCCCAAACTTTTGCTCTATCAGTGTTATCAACAGCAAATGTTGTTTCACTATTAAATAACATATCTTCGGTGGTTAAACCACTTACAATTTCGTTTGAATGAGGAACTAAGTCCATATTGTAGAAGTTTTCTACAAATAAGATGTTTTGTCTGTTTTTATAACTTCCAGCACCTTTGTTTGAATAACGGTTAGTTGCTGATCCTGTTACAGATTCAGTAAATCCACCAATAAATCCACCTTTATCTGCATTTAGATATAGTTCTTTCGAACCTTTACTATTGTTGTGAACATAATGTCCAACAGCAATATTGTTACCAATTTCTACCAATGATTGAAGCGCACCATTTGCAGCTTTTGACCATTTATAGTTAACTGCACCAACAAACAATCCATCACGTGATTGAGTAGCTTTTAGTGCTTCGTTATCTTCAATATAGCCAGTTGAATAACTATTTGTAATTACTGCACGGCTAATATTTGTTGCAGCACTAATAATTTTGTTGTTTGGATCAATATCAACAACACCAACAAAACCACCAATATTATAGTTTCCGTTAATGGTTGAATTTGCACCATTTACAATATTTACGTTTGCACCACTTTCGTTAACTGAACCATTGTGTAATGTTCCAATTAATCCACCAATGTTTTTAGTTAATTTTGTTGCAGATGTTACTGTTGAATACGATTCAAGAGTATTAACATTTGAAACAATTCGGCTAATCGAACCAATTATTACATTTGTTGGAACCGAAGAATCGGCACTTAAATCAACCTCACCAAATGCTCCACCAATACTTGTAATTAAGTTATGTGTTGCACTGATTGCGCTTTGAACATAAATTTTGTTAATTTTTGTGTATCCATTTGCAACTTTAGTAGCATTTTCAATCGAACCAGCAATACCACCAACACGTGTTTTTGCAGAAGATTCATCTGTTAAATCTTTATTAACCGAAATCTCTTCTAGTTCAGCCGAAACATCAACGATGTTTGTATTTTGAACTTTACCAACCACACCAGCAACGTTTGTTGCATTTATTTGTGATAATGTGTTGTTTTTAACACTAATTTTACCAGTATCTACTGAACTCTTTGTTACTTGAATGTTTTCAACACCAGTTGTTCCAGTTGCAGCAGCAATAACACCAATTGCTCCACCAACATCTAATTCATTTGAGTAGTTTTGAACATCAACATTAATTGAGTTAATACTTACTGAGTTAATCAATGAGTATGTTGACACAACGCCTGTCATGATATCTTCTTGTGTGTAAATTAATCCGTTTACACTTGTTAAATTAGCATAACCAACAATACCGCCAACACCAAAGTATTGAACTTTTGTTGTATCTTTAAAGTCAATATTTGCTGTTAATTTAATATTTAATGCTGATGCACCCGAAATAGAAGTATCTAATCCTGTGCCGCTATTAACCATACCAAATACGCCAGATACACCCATCTTAAACGAATTTGTGTATCCATTTACGGCTGTTGCAATATCTTTAGTATTACCAATTTGTAAATTTAAATCAATATTTTCAGCTCGAACCGAAGCTGCAACAACAGTTTCTTCTTCGTAGCTGTTTGAAATTCCACCAATTCCACCAAAACCTAACAATGTTGTTTCGTCAAGAGCAGTGGTTTCTGAAATTCCGTTAACTTTAATTGTTACACCTTTTGCTAAAACATCAGTTAAAACAGTTGTTTCGCCAAAACCGAATATACCACCAACTGTGCCCGAAGCCGCAGTTTCAATTCTAATGTTTGTAGCTGCAAAGTTAGCAATTCTACCTTTTGTTTTTGCATAAGCAAATAATGAACCCACATAAGTAGCATCTGCACTAATAATTTTAATATTATCAAGTGTGAAGTGGTGGAAGTATGCATCTTCTGATACACCAACCAATCCTAAGTAAGTTCTATCTTCAGTATTATAGGTTCCTGCGTTTGCAGCAATTGTGCCATTTTGAACGCTTGAATCATAAATACGGAAGTTATAGTAAGAACCATCTGGGTTTGCTTGTGAATGAATTGAACCAACAAATGGATCTGCAATTGTTCCAACAGGAACCCAGTTAGAATCTGCAATATCAATATCATTTTGTAAAATAAATTCAGCCTTTTTATAGGTTTCCATTTGTTTTAGTTGTTTGATATTGTAAACCAAAATACGGCTCTTAATAGCTTTTGGTTCCAAATAAGGATATGCAGTATTAACGTCGGCAGCTGTTATTTCTTCGCCATCTTTTTGAACACCTACCCAGTAATCTAGGCTCCAGTTTTCAAATATACCATCGGTAACGTCTTTTTCGTTTCCAAAATTACTTGTTTGTGAAGTAATGCTCTTATCTCCCCAAACCTTAGCTTCGTCAATAACAATTTGAGTTCCAAAAATTTCAGCATGAGTTCTAGCAGAACCAATATTTTGAAGTCGGCTAAAGAATGAGTGATTAATTACTGTTCCTTCAGAGTTTGTAATTGTGTTAAGACCCGAAACACCTGCATAGTTTGTAGTTGCACCAAAACGAACGTCTTGTTCAATCTTTTTGGTTCCAGTGCGCGAGTTAATTGTTGTGT